>DATIEN010000001.1:0-19875 GCA_035455705.1 Casimicrobiaceae bacterium
ACGCGTATCGCGCGGCAGGCGCCGAACTCGTCGCCGACCGCGCAGCGCTGTGGCAGAGCGCCGACATCGTGTTCAAGGTGCGCGCGCCGGGCGACGACGAGGTCGCGCTGATGCGCGAAGGCCAGATGCTCGTGAGCTTCATCTGGCCGGCGCAGAACCCGCAGTTGTTGCGAGAGCTCGCGGCGAAGAAAGCGACGGTCCTCGCGATGGACAGCGTGCCGCGCATTTCGCGTGCGCAGAAGATGGACGCGCTGTCCTCGATGGCCAACATCGCGGGCTACCGCGCCGTCATCGAGGCCGCGCACGCGTTCGGGCGCTTCTTCACCGGCTCGATCACCGCCGCCGGCAAGGTGCCGCCGGCGAAAGTCTTCGTGATCGGTGCGGGCGTGGCGGGCCTCGCGGCGATCGGCGCCGCCGCGAGCCTCGGCGCCATCGTGCGCGCCAACGACACGCGGCCGGAAGTCGCCGACCAGGTGAAGTCGATGGGCGGCGAGTTCGTGCCGGTGCCCTACGAAGAAGAAGGCAGCGGCGTCGGCGGTTACGCAAAGCTGATGAGCGAAGGCTTCCAGAAGGCGCAGCGGGAAGTCTTCGCGCGGCAGGCGAGCGACGTCGACATCATCATCACGACGGCGCTCATTCCCGGCCGGCCGGCGCCGAAGCTGATCACCGCGGACATGGTGAGGTCGATGCGGCAGGGAAGCGTCATCGTCGACCTCGCGGCCGAGCAGGGCGGCAATTGCGAGCTCACCGTTCCGGGCGAGATCGTCGTGCGCGACGGCGTGACGATCATCGGCTACACCGATCTGCCGAGCCGCCTCGCGCGGCAGTCGTCGACGCTCTACGCGACGAATCTGCTGAGGCTCGTCGACGATCTCGTCAAGACGAAGAGCATCGACGGCGACGTCGTGCACGTCGACATGAACGACGAGGTGCTGCGGGGTACCACCGTCATCGACAACGGTCAGGTGACCTGGCCGCCCCCCGCGCCCAAGCCGTCCGCGCCGCCACCCGCCGCGGCGAAGGCGGCACCCGCGGCCGCCCCGGCCGTCAAGCCCAAGGCAGCACACGGCGAGCCGAGCGGGCCGATGTCGCCCGGCAAGACGGCGGTGGTCTTCGGCGGCGGCGCGATCCTGTTCCTCGTCGTCGGGCTGTTCGCGCCGAAGAGCTTCCTCGAGCACTTCACCGTGTTCGTGCTCGCGTGTTTCGTCGGCTACATGGTGGTCTGGAACGTGAAGCCCGCGCTGCACACGCCGCTGATGAGCGTCACCAACGCGGTCTCGAGCATCATCGCGATCGGCGCGCTCGTGCAGATCGCGCCGGAGATCGGGAACGTCGCCGCGACCGCCTCGCGACCGACGGAGTGGATCCGCTGGCTCTCCGTCGTCGCGCTGGGCCTCGTCGCCATCAACATGTTCGGCGGTTTCGCGGTCACGCAGCGGATGCTGCAGATGTTCCGGAAGTAGACCAACAAGACCAACATGACGATGACGCCGAGCCTCCTCACCGTCGCCTACATCGGCGCGGGGATCCTGTTCATCCTGTGCCTGGGCGGCCTCTCCAGCCAGGAGACGTCCCGGCGCGGCAACCGCTACGGGATGATCGGCATGGCGATCGCCGTGCTGGCGACGATCGCGAGCGCCTACGTCTCGGCGTCGGGGCTCCCGTACATCCTCGCGGCGATGGTCGTCGGCGCCACGATCGGCCTCTATGCCGCGCGCGTCGTGCAGATGACGCAGATGCCCGAGCTGGTCGCGCTGATGCACAGCCTCGTGGGTCTCGCCGCAATGCTGGTGGGCTACGCGAACTTCATCGATCCTTCTGCATCGTCGCAGCTGACGCCGGCCGAGAATGCGATCCACGAGATCGAGATGTACGTCGGCGTGCTGATCGGCGCCGTGACGTTCTCCGGATCGCTGATCGCGTTCGGCAAGCTGTCGGCGAAGATCGGCGGCAAGCCCGTTCTGCTGCCGGCGCGCCACTGGATCAACCTCGTCGGCCTGATCGTCGTGATCGTGTTCGGCTACCGGTTCGTCACGGCGCACGATTTCGGCGAGCAGATGATCGCGATGGTCGTCATGACGGTCATCGCGTTGCTGTTCGGCGTGCACATGGTGATGGCCATCGGCGGCGCCGACATGCCGGTCGTGGTGTCGATGCTCAACAGCTACTCGGGCTGGGCCGCCGCGGCCACCGGCTTCATGCTCAGCAACGACCTCCTGATCGTCACCGGCGCGCTGGTCGGCTCGAGCGGCGCGATCCTGTCGTACATCATGTGCACGGCGATGAACCGCAATTTCATCAGCGTGATCGCGGGCGGCTTCGGTGCCGACACGAGCAAGCCCGCCGCCGGTGCCGTCACGCCGGCCGGCGAGGCGCACCCGATCACGGCCGCCGAAACCGCCGATGCATTGCGCCAGGCGAAGAGGGTCATCATCGTGCCCGGCTACGGCATGGCCGTCGCGCAGGCCCAGCACACCGTCTACCAGATCACGACGGCGCTGCGCGAGCGCGGCATTGACGTGCGCTTCGGCATCCATCCCGTCGCCGGCCGCATGCCGGGCCACATGAACGTGCTGCTCGCCGAGGCGAGGGTGCCCTACGACATCGTATTCGAGATGGACGAGATCAACGCGGACTTCGCGCACACCGACGTGGCGATGGTGATCGGCGCCAACGACATCGTGAATCCCGCCGCGCAGGAGGATCCGGCGAGCCCGATCGCCGGCATGCCGGTGCTGGAAGTGTGGAAGGCCCGCCTTTGCGTGGTGATGAAGCGCAGCATGGCGTCGGGCTACGCGGGCATCGACAACCCGCTCTTCTACAAGGACAACACGCGGATGCTCTTCGGCGATGCGAAGAAGATGCTCGATGAAGTGCTGGTCGCGCTGAAGGCCGGCTGAAACCACCGATCCGGATCGTTCGCGTCGCCGTGCACGGCGCGTCGCCCGAGTCGGTTCCATTAGAATCGTCGGAAAGCGGCGGCTCGCCGCCGATGGCAACCGATTCGTGCCGGGCCCGCTTTCCCATCTGACGATCCTCGACCTCTCGCGCGTCCTCGCCGGCCCCTGGTGCACACAGCTGCTCGCGGACCTCGGCGCGACGGTGCTGAAGATCGAGCGTCCTGGCGCAGGCGACGACACCCGCGCATGGGGCCCGCCGTTCCTCGCGGATCGCGACGGCCGCGACACCGACGAATCGGCGTATTACCTGGCTTGCAACCGCGGCAAGCGCTCGGTCGCGATCGACTTCACGCGTCCCGAAGGCCGCGACCTCGTGCTCGCGCTTGCGCGTCAGTGCGATGCGCTCGTCGAGAACTTCAAGGTTGGCGGCCTCGCGAAGTACGGCCTCGACTACACGAGCGTGGCGCAGATCAATCCGCGGCTCGTCTACACGTCGATCACCGGATTCGGACAGGACGGCCCCTACGCGCCGCGTGCCGGCTACGACTTCATCGTGCAGGGCATGTCGGGCTTCATGAGCGTGACCGGCGAGCGCGACGATCTTCCCGGCGGCGGACCGCAGAAGGCCGGCGTCGCGATCACCGATTTGATGACCGGCATGTATGCGTCGGTGGCGCTGCTCGCGGCACTCGCGCATCGCGAACGCAGCGGAAGCGGCCAATGGATCGACGCGTGCCTGCTCGATTCGGCCGTGGCGATGATGTCCGTGATGGACATGAATTACCTCGTGGGCGGCGACGTGCCGGCGCGCGCGGGCAACGCGCATCAGAACATCGTTCCCTACCAGACGTTCGCCGCGAGCGACGGGCACGTAATCGTCGCGGTCGGCAACGACAGCCAGTTTCGCGCATTCTGCGCGGTCGCGGGCAGGCCGCAATGGGCCGACGATCCGCGCTTTGCGACGAACGCGGCGCGCGTTCGCAACCGCGGCATCCTCGTGCCGATGATCTCGGCCGTCGTTCGCACGCGCACGCAGCGCGAGTGGCTCGCCGCCCTGGAGCCGGCCGGTGTACCGAGCGGTCCTATCAACCGGATCGACCAGGTGTTCCGTGATCCTCAGGTCGAGGCGCGCGCCATGAAGCTCGACCTTCCGCATCCGCTCGCGGGCAGCGTGCCGCAGGTTCGCACGCCGCTGCTGTTCTCGGCGACGCCGCTCGATTTCGACCGCGCCCCGCCGCTGCTCGGGCAGGACACGGCCGACGTGCTGCGCGAACGCCTCGGGCTCGACGACGCGGCGCTTTCGCGGCTCGAAGCGGGCGGCGTCATCGGCCTCGCCGCGGGACGGGAGCGGCGGCAAGCGCCGCAACGCGAGGGCGCGCCTTGACGCCGGTCACGCGCAAGCCCGCGTTCTGGATCGCCTACGCGCTCGTCGCCATCGCGGCGCTGGCCGCGGCATCGCGACTTTTTCCGCTCGCGATCCCGATCGTCAACCTCGACGTGACGATGTCGCGCACGCAGGCGATCGCCGCGGCGCGGGCACTCGCGACGACACGCCATCTCGCTCCCGACGGCGCTCGCACGGCTGCGCGCTTCGCGCACGACTCGGCGACGCAGAACTACGTGGAGCTCGAGGGCGGCGGCAAGGGAGCGTTCGCGAAGCTCGCCCACGGCGAGCGCTATTGGCCGTTCTGGTGGGAGGTCCGGCTCTTCACGCTCGGGGCCGTCGACGAAACCGTGATCCGGCTCTCGCCCGAGGGGCGGCCGGTCGGCTTCGCGCAC
This sequence comes from Casimicrobiaceae bacterium, assembly GCA_035455705.1. Lineage (GTDB taxonomy): Bacteria > Pseudomonadota > Gammaproteobacteria > Burkholderiales > Casimicrobiaceae > VBCG01. The sequence continues at coordinate 4,680 of DATIEN010000001.1, forward strand.
CGGATCCCCGAGACGTACGTGCGCGACGCGGCACGCAAGGCGCTCGATGCGGCGAGCGCGCGCACGCTCGCCGAGACGCGCGCGCGCGAGGACTGGGGGATCGAGGTCACGGGATATCAGCTGCTCGACCAATCGCAGCAGACGCAGCTTTCGGGCCGCGTCGATCACGCGTTCACCTACGAGGCGCCGGAGCCGATCGGCGAGGCGCGCATACGGCTGCTCCTCACCGTGGCCGGCGACGAGCTCACCGGCATCGCACCTTACGTCCACATTCCCGAGTCGTTCGGGCGCCGCTACCAGGCGCTGCGCAGCGCCAACGATCTCATCGCCAATCTGGCGACCTTGTCCGCGGGATTGCTTTACGGCCTCGGCGGCTGCGTCCTCGCCGTGCTGTGGCTCGCGCGCCGACACTGGCTGCTCTGGCGGCCGGCGCTCGCGGCCGGCCTGGTCGTCGGCGCGTTGCTCGCGGCGGCGTCGCTCGCCTCCGCCAGCACGTCGTGGTTCGGCGCCCAGACCACCGAGACCGTCGCCACGTTCTGGCTCAAGCACGCGGGATTGGCGCTCCTGATCGTCGTCGCCGGCGGCCTCGCCTACGCGCTCGTCTTCATGGCCGCCGAGAGCCTGTCGCGGCGCGCGTTCGCGCATCAGCCGCAGCTGTGGCGGCTGTGGTCGCGCGAGGCGGCCGCATCGCCGCAGGTCGCGGGCCGTACGCTCGGCGGCTACCTGTTCGTGCCGATCGAGCTCGCGCTCGTGGCGACGTTCTACTACGCGACGAATCGCTGGCTCGGCTGGTGGCAGCCCTCGGAGGTACTGACCGACCCGAACATCCTCGGTTCATCGGTGCCCGCGCTGTCGCCGATCGCGCTCTCGCTCCAGGCGGGTTTCATGGAGGAGTGCGTGTTCCGCGCGATTCCGTTGTCGCTCGGCGCGCTGATCGGCGCGCGGTTTCGGCAGCGGACGCTCGGCATCGCGATCGCGATCGTCGTCCAGGCGCTGATCTTCGGCGGCGGCCACGCGAACTACCCGGGCTTTCCCGCGTATTCGCGGCCGGTCGAGCTTCTGCTGCCGTCGATCGTATGGGCGCTCATCTTCCTGCGCTTCGGGCTGCTCCCGACGATCCTGCTGCACGCGACATTCGACCTGACGCTGTTCTCGATACCGCTCTTTCTCGTCGATGCGCCGGGCGCTCGCGTGCAGCAGGCGCTGGTGGTCGGATCGGCGCTCGTGCCGCTCGCCATGGTGGCGCTGCGTCGCGTGCAGAACGGGGCGTGGCGCGAATTGCCGGCTGCGCTGCGTAACGGCGGGTGGACGCCCGCCGTGCATGCGCCGGAGGCGGCCCGGGCGTCCGTTGCGCTGACGATCGGCCGCGCCTCCGCCGGCTTCCAGCGTGCGCTGCCGCTGCTCGGCGTCGCCGGCCTCGTCGCCTGGTTCCTGTTCGCTCCGTTTCGTGCCGACGTAGCACCGCTGACGCTCACCCGCGACGACGCGATCGCGGCCGCCGATGCGGCGCTCGCGGCGCAGGGCGTTCACCTCGGACCCCGCTGGCATCGTTTCGCGACGGTGCGGCTCGCGAGCGAGGAGCCGCAGCAGTGGCTCTGGCACAAGTTCGTCTGGCGCGAAGCGGGCCCCGACGCGTACCGCCACCTGATCGGCAACGTCCTCGCGCCGCCCGTATGGCAGGTTCGCTACGCGACGTTCGAAGGCGACGTCGTCGAGCGGGCGGAGGAGTGGCGCGTCGCCATCGCCAACGATCGCAGCGTACGCGCGATGAGCCACGCGCTGCCCGAATCGCGGCCCGGCGCGCAGCTTTCGCGCGATGCGGCGCTCGCGCTCGCTCGCGCGGCGCTCGTCAAGCGATTCGGCGTCGACGCGGCGCCGTTGACGCTCGTTGCCGCCGACGAGGAGCAGCGGCCGGCACGCACCGACTGGGCGTTCACGTTCGGCGATCCGCGCATCGCCGTCGGTGCGGGCGGAGAAGCGCGTTATGCCGTCAACGTGGCGGGCGACGAAGTGTCGGCCGCCGGCCGCTTCATCCACGTTCCCGAGACCTGGACGCGCGGCGAGCAGGCGGTCGACAACAAGCTCGAGGTCGTCGCGCTCGGCGGCTTCGTGGTCTTCTTCGCGGCCGGTCTCGCCGCGCTGATCGTCGGCATCGTGAGCTTCGTGCGCCACCGCGTCGACACGCGCGCACTCGCCATCGTTTTCGCCGCGACGTTCGTTCTCGCGCTCTTCACCGCCGCGAACGCGTGGCCGATCGTCGCGATGGCGCTGTCGACGACCGAACCGCTCGCGTCGCAGCTGACGTTGCGCGTGCTGGGCGCACTCGCCGCGGCGCTGGTCGCCGCGCTGCTGTTCGCGCTGTGCGCGGGCGTCGGCGTCTACGGAGCGACGCTCGCGCCGCCGCGCGCCCGGATCGGCCGCATGCCGGCCGTCGTGGCGGCCGTCGCCGCCGGCGCGTTCGTGGTCGGTCTGCAGACGGCACTCAGTGCGCTCGCGGTTCCCGCCCAGCCGACGTGGCCGAGCGCGCTATGGGCGTCGCAAAGCCTGCCGCTCGCGGGCGCCGCGCTGTCGGGGCTCGACTTCGTCGGGCTCGCGAGTGCCGAGCTCTTCGTCGTCTATGTCGTCGCGCGAATGACCGACGGGTTCTCGCGTCGCCTGTGGCTCGCGGTCGTCGTCGTGCTCGCGCTCGAGTGCGCGGCGGCGCTCGCGCAGGGGCGCGGCAATCTCGCGGGCGCGCTGATCGGTGGCGTCATCGCCGGTGTCGTCGCCTCCGGCGTACTGCTCATGCTGCTGCGTTTCGATCCGCGCATCGTGCCCGCGTTCGCCGCCACCGTCGTGCTGTTGGGCGGCGCCGTCAAGGCCGCGCAATCGGCCGCCTGGTTGCCGTTCGCGATCGAGGCGCTCGCGACGCTCGTCGTGACGGCGCTGTACGTGCGCTATCTGCGCGGCGAGCGCGTCGAAAGCGCAGGCCGGGTCGCCGACGGCTCTCCGGTGGATGTCACGCGTGTCGAAGCCGCAGGCGAGAAAGGTCATTCCTGACGCCCGTTCGCTCGCCGCGCGTGTTGCCGCGCGCGCGGCCGCGAAGCCGCGCGTCACGTATCCGCCGGAGCTGCCGGTCTCGCAGCGGGCGGCCGAGATCGCCAACGCGATCCGCGCGCATCCGGTGGTCATCGTGTCCGGCGAGACCGGTTCGGGCAAGACGACGCAGCTGCCGAAGATCTGCCTCGAAGCGGGACGCGGCGAGCGCGGTCTGATCGGCCATACGCAGCCGCGCCGCATCGCCGCGCGCGCGGTCGCGGCGCGCATCGCGCAGGAGCTCGGCACCCCGCTCGGCGAAGCGGTCGGCTACAAGGTCCGCTTCACCGATCGCACGCGGCGCGACGCTTACGTGAAGCTCATGACCGACGGCATCCTGCTCGCCGAGACGCAGGGCGACCCGCAGCTTTCGCGCTACGACACGATCATCGTCGACGAGGCGCACGAGCGCAGCCTCAACATCGACTTCCTGCTCGGCTACCTGAAGCGATTGCTCGAGCGTCGCCATGACCTCAAAATCGTCGTCACGTCGGCGACGATCGACGCCGACCGCTTCGCCGCGCATTTCGCCGCACGCGGGCGTCCCGCGCCGATCATCACCGTGTCGGGACGCACGTATCCGGTCGACGTCCTCTACCGGGCGCTTCGCACCGGCGAGCGGGAGGCCGACGACGAGGAAGAGCTCGAGGAGGCGATCGCCTCGTCGGCGGAGGATCTCTGGCGCGACGGTCCCGGCGACATCCTGGTCTTCCTTCCCGGCGAGCGCGAGATCCGCGAGACCGCCGACGTCCTGCGGCGATCGCTGGCCCGGCGGCCGTATGCGGGCGCCGTGGAGATTTTGCCGCTCTACGCGCGGCTCACCGTCACGGAACAGCAGCGGGTGTTCGCGCCATCGCGCGGGCGCCGGATCGTGCTGTCGACGAACGTGGCCGAGACGTCGCTGACGGTTCCGGGCATTCGCTACGTCATCGACAGCGGGCTCGCGCGCCTTTCGCGCTACTCGGTGCGCAACAAGACGACGCTGCTCGCGATCGAGAAGATCTCGCAGGCGTCGGCGAACCAGCGCGCGGGCCGTTGCGGCCGCGTGCAGAACGGCGTCTGCGTGCGTCTTTACGACGCCGACGACTTCGCCGCGCGGCCGGTCTACACCGACCCGGAGATCCTGCGCAGCTCGCTCGCGTCGGTGATCCTGCGGATGGCGGCGCTGTCGCTCGGCGACGTCGCCGCGTTTCCCTTCCTCGACCCGCCGACGCCGCGTGCGATCGCGGACGGCTATCAGCTGCTGCAGGAGTTGGGCGCGGTCGATGCGGCGCGGGAGCTGACGCCGCTCGGCCGCGAGCTCGCGAAGCTGCCGCTCGACCCGCGCGTCGGGCGCATCGTCCTCGCCGCTCGCGACGAAGGGTGCCTCGCGGAAGCGCTCGTCATCGCGAGCGCGCTGTCGGTTCCCGATCCGCGCGAGCGCCCGCTCGATCGCGCGCAGGCCGCCGACCAGGCGCATCTCGCGTTTCGCGATGCACGCTCCGACTTCCTGTCGCTGCTCGCGCTGTGGGAATTCTTCGACGGTCCGGCGCAGCGCGCGCTTTCGCATCGCCAGCGTGTCGAGGCGTGCCGCGCGCACTTCGTCTCGTTCCTGCGCATGATCGAGTGGCGCGACGTGCATGCGCAGCTCGTCGCGGTGCTCGGCGAAGCGGGCTGGAAACCCGACACGAAGCTTCCCGCATCGATCGATGCGAATCGATATGCGGTGATTCATCGAGCGCTGCTCGCGGGCCTGCTCGGCAACATCGGCGTCAAGTCTGAGCCGGCCGCGGCGGCGGGGAGCCAGTACGACGGCGCGCGCGGGATCCGCTTCTTCCTGCATCCGGGCTCGGGCCTCGCGAAGAAGGCGCCGAAGTGGGTCGTCGCCGCGGAGCTCACGCAGACGACGCGTCTCTTCGCGCGCTGCGCGGCCCGGGTCGAGCCCGACTGGCTCGAGGCGATTGCGGGCGATCGCGTTACGCGCGACCATTTCGACGCGCACTGGGACAAGTCGCGCGGCGAGGTCGTCGCGAGCGAGCGCGTGCAGCTCTACGGGCTGACGCTGATCGCGCGACGGCCGGTCGCCTACGGGACGCTTGCGCCGAACGATGCGCGAGACGTGTTCATCCGCGAGGCGCTCGTCGCGGGCGAACTCGGCGCCGATGCGCCGTTCCTCGCGCACAACCGCGCACTGATCGCCGACGTAGCCAAGCTCGAGCACAAGACACGTCGCGAGGACGTCCTCGTCGACGACGAGGCGATCGCCGCCTTCTATGCCGAGCGCATTCCCGAGGACGTCCATTCGCGCGCCACGTTCGAGCGCTGGCGCAGGCACGACGAGCGCGCGCACCCGAAGCGCCTGTTCATGACCCGCGAGCTGCTGATGCGGCATGCGGCCAGCTCGGTGACCGAGGCGCTGTTCCCCGACACGCTGTCGATCGCGGGCGCCGCGTTGCCGCTCAAGTACCGCTTCGCGCCGGGCCATCCGCTCGATGGCCTGACGCTGACCGTCCCGCTCGCGCTGCTGAACCAGATCGACGAAGCGACGCTGTCGTGGCTCGTGCCCGGCATGGTTCGCGACAAGGTCACGCTGTACCTTCGCTCGCTGCCGAAGGCGTGGCGCAACCGGCTGGTTCCGCTGCCCGACGCGGTCACCGACTTTCTCGAGCGTTCGCCGCGCCACGACAAGGCGCTTGGCGATGCCTTGCGCGACTACCTGCAGGAACGCCTCCGGGAAGCGCCGCCGGCGGAGGCGTTTCGCGACGTCGAGCTGACGCCGCATCTCGCGGTCAACGTTCGCGTCGTCGACGCGTCGGGGCAGGAGCTCGCGATGGATCGCGACGTCGCGGCGCTGCGCGCGCGGCTTTCCGAGGCGGCGCGGCTCGAGTTCGCCGCCGAAGGGCCGGCGTTCGAGCGCCGCGGCCTGCGGCAATGGGAATTCGGCGAGCTGCCCGAGTCGTTGTCGATGCGCCGCGACGGCCAGCGCAGAACCGGCTATCCGGCGCTCGTCGACGAGACCGACGGCGTGGCACTCGTGCTGCTCGACACGCGCGAGGCCGCGCTGGCGGCGACGCGCAAGGGTGTCGTGCGCCTGATCGGCTTCGAGCTCGGGGATTCGCTTGGGCGAATGGTGAAGGCTGCCGGATGGGCACCGATCGCGATGGCGCTCCGGGGCGTCGTGCCGCTCGACAGCCTGCAAGAGGATTTTGGGCACGCCGTCGCGGACCGGGCGTACGTGGGCGACGACGGGCTGCCGCGCGATCGCGGCGCGTTCGTCGCGCAGGTGAAGCGCGCCCGCGCGCGGCTTCCGGCCGTCTTCGATGCGACGCTTGCGACCACGTCGGCGATCGCGTCGGCGCACCACGCGTTGTCGCAGAAGATCGCCGCGTTGCCCGCGACGCAGAAAATGCTCGCCGCCGAGGCGAAGGCGCAGCGCGATGCGCTCGTCTACCCGGGCTTCCTCGCCGCCACCCCCTGGCCGCAACTCGCCCACCTGCCGCGCTTCCTCGAAGCGCTGACGCGCCGCATCGACCGTTACGCGCAGAATCCCGAACGTGACCGGCGCCACGCGGCGCAGGTGGGCGCGTGGTGGGCGCGCTACCGCGAGCGCGCGGAAGCCGAGCGCCGCGCGGGGCGCTTCTCGCCCGCGCTCGACGATTTCCGCTGGCTCATCGAGGAGCTGCGCGTGTCGCTCTTCGCGCAGGAATTGCGCACGAGCGTACCGGTATCGCAGAAGCGGGTGGAAAAGGCATGGCAGGCGCTGCCTCCCTCGGGCGCGAGGCGTTGATTGGTGGCATACAATGCGTCCCCGTGCTAGAGTCGAAACGCCAATGAAGCCGGCAGCAAGCCTGTGCCTTCCCCAAACGTAACGACCCACGTTGCGCCGGCTCGCCGTCCCGTGCCCCGGGAGCTGGCGAAAATCCTCGCGGATTGCCGCGACATCACGGTCCACCGGCTGTTGCTGTCGTTCACGGCGCTTTGCGACCGCGTCTGCGACATGCTGATGGAGCGTGCCGGCCGTTCGGTCGTCCGCGACGAGCAGCAGCTGTTCCTCGAGGCGCGGCAGGTCCTGATCGGCGGCCGCGCGGGCCTGATGTCCGAGTTCGAGAAGCGGTTGCGCTCCCGGATCGAAGACCAGGTGTCGGGCCGCGCGGACGAGCGCGCCGACTTCTCCAAGGCGGACGCGACGAAGCTGGCGCTCGTCGATCTCAAGATCGTCGACGAGTCGGTGATCGTCGGCAACATCGTGCGCGTGGTCGAGAACGTATGCCACGACGAGCTCGTCGCGCTGAACCGCGGCATCGGCCATCTCCTCGGCAAGTCCGTCGTCGAGAACGCGGCGAACCCGCTCGGTCCCGAGACGATCGTCCGCGCCTTCGCCGAGGCGCTCGACACGCTTTCCGCCGAGCCGCGCGTCAAGTTCCAGATCCTGAAGGAGCTGAACCAGGCGCCGCTCGGCGAATTCGCGTCGATCTACGGCGACGTGAACCGCCATCTCGCCAACTTGCGCATCATCCCGCCCACCGCCGGGCGCAAGCCGGCAGCGCCGCGGGGCAGCAGTCCCGCGCCGCGCAAGCGTGAAGGCGGCGACAAGCCCGACGCGCCGCAACCGTCCGAAACGGACGTGATGGCGATGTTCCGCCGTGCCGCGTCGCATGGCGGCTTCCCGCTCGCGGGCCATCCCGCGCCGCCGACGCGCGTGTACCCGTCGCTGCCGCCGACGCCGTCGGGCTACATCCCCGGCAATCCGATCGTCGCCACGCCGGGCCTGCGCGAAGGGCTGACGCGGCTGCAGGCGGGCCAGACCGACTTCAACGTCGAGGGCATGCAGGTCGCGTTCTCGGGCATTCCCGAGGGCACGCACAACGTGCTGCGCGACCTGCAGGAATCGCCGCTCGGCCAGCGCGCGAATCAGCTCGAGGCGATGACGATCGAGATGGTCGCGATGCTGTTCGACTTCATCTTCGACACGCGCGACCTGCCCGACGGCATCAAGGCACTGCTCGCGCGGCTGCAGATTCCGGTGCTCAAGGTCGCGATGCTGGACGGCGCGTTCTTCGCGAAGAAGACGCATCCGTCGCGGCTTCTGGTCAACGCGCTCGCGGCCGCGGGCCTGGGGTGGTCGCCCGCGATGGGGCAGGAGGATCCGCTCTATCGCACGATCGAGAACATCGTGCATCGCGTCATCGACGGCTTCGGGGAGAACCTCGGCCTGTTCGACGAGCTGCGCGGCGAGCTCGAGGCGTTCCTCGCGAGCGAGGAACGCGCGGCCGAGGAAAACTTTTCCACGCAGGCCGAGGCGATCAACGAGGGCGACCGCAAGGACCTCGCGAGCGTCATCGCCAAGTCGGAAGTCGAGCGGCGCATCGAAAGCTACCCGATTCCGCGCTTTCTCGCGCACTTCCTGCGGGACAAGTGGCAGCAGGCACTCGAGGGCATCTACCTGCGCGACGGTGACGAGAGCGAAGCGTGGAGCTCGAGCGTCGCCACGCTCGAGGACCTCGTCTGGAGCGTGCAGCCGAAGAAGACGCCCGAGGATCGCAAGCACCTCGTCGCGCTGTTGCCATCGCTGCTGAAGCGCCTCGCGACCGGCGCGCCGCCTGCGCAGTGGGCGGCCGGCGAGCGCGAGGCTTTCATGGCGAACCTTGTCGAAGCGCACGCGGCGGCGGTGAAGCCGTCGCTCGCGTCGGTCGCGTCACCGACGGCCGCCGTCGCGGAGGCCGCGCGTGCCGAAGCCGTGGTCGCCAAGGCGTCCGGCAACGCCGCCGCGGCCGCACGCGCCGAAGCGCTCGCGCAGGCGATGGCGCCGGCCGAGCCGGTGACGACGGACACCGGCCTGTCCGTCGTCGAGGACGAGTTCCTCGAGATCGCGCGCGGCATGGATCGCGGCATGTGGGTCGAGTTCGAGGATGCCGACGGCCAGCTGTCGTTCTCGAAGCTCGCGTGGATCAGCCCGCTGCGCGGCACCTACCTCTTCACCAATCGCCAGGGCCAGAAGGCGCTGTCGTTGACGGCCGACCAGCTCGCCGAGCAGTTCCGCGGCAATCGCGCGCGCCTGGTCGAGGCCGAGCCGCTGATCGACCGCGCGCTCACGAGCGTCATCCACGAGCTCTCGGACCGGTTCGAGCTCGAGACCGCTTCGGTTTGACGCGTCCAGGGTTCGCCGCGTCGATCGCCGGTGCGCTGTCGCGCGCGGTGCCGATACTCTTCACCGGGCGCATCGTCGGGCTCGCCGTGCTGCCGCTGCTGATCGCGGCGATCGTCTGGACCGGCATCGCCATTGTCGGCTGGCATCCGCTCACCGACGCGCTCGCGCGTGCTTTCGGCGCGGCGAACGACGCATCGTGGTGGCAGCGCATGGCGGCGGACATCATCGGTTTCCTGATCTTCGCGGCGCTCGCGGCGGCCACGGCGCTGACCGCGATCGCGGTGCTTGCGATGCCGGTGATCGTCCGCACCGTGGCGGCGCGCCACTTTCCGGCACTCGCCGCGCAACGCGGCGGCACGCTGGCGGGCAGCGCCGGCAATGCGGCGATCGCGCTCGCCATCTACGTGCCGCTTTGGCTGGCGGCGCTCGTGCTGCTGTTCGTGCCGCCGCTCTACGCGGTCGCCTCGCTGATGCTGAACGCGTGGCTCACGCAGCGGATGTTCCGCTACGACGCGCTCGCGGAGCACGCGGCGCGCCCCGAGATCGCGCAGGTGATCGAGCGCAGCCGCACGCGGCTGATGGGCCTCGGACTCGCGTTGTCGCCGCTGTCGCTGATCCCGCTCGTCAACATCTTCGTGCTGCCGCTGTACGGCGGCATCGCCTTCACCGAGCTGTGCCTCGCCGAGCTCGAGGCGTTCCGCGCGGTGACGCCGAAGCTCGCTGCATGAACGGACTCGTCGGCAGCGGCCGCTGGTTCGACGACGTGATCGTCGGCGACACGTTCGCGAGCGCGCTCACGATCACCGAGACGCACATCGTCGTCGGCGCGGGCCTGATCGGCGACACCAATCCGCATCACATGAATGCCGAATTCGCGAAGCGAAGCCGGTTCGGGACGCCGATTCTCCACGGCATGCTGACGTCGTCGATCATGGGCGCCGCGGTCGGCATGTACTTTCACGGCACGGCGATCGCGTACCTCGAGCACAACGCGCGCTTCGTCGCGCCGGTGCGCGCGGGCGACACGCTGACGACGACCTGGACGATCGTCGAGGCGGTCGACAAGCCGGCGCACGACGCCGGTATCGTCGCACTTGCCGGACGCGCGGTGAACCAGGACGGGGTCGTCGCCGCGGAAGCCGAAGCGCGAATGCTGGTCGCGCGGCGCAAATCCTGACTTGCGTCGCGAACGAGCGCTACGTGGCGCCACGCTTGCGCCGGCCCGCATCGGCGTCGCCGCTGAACTTGATGACGCTCACCATGCCGTCGGGCTCGATCCATGCGGCGCGCACGTCGCTCACGCTCTCGCAGCCGTGCGCGTGGATCTCCGCCAGCAGCTCGTCCTCGGTGATCTTCTCGTGCTCGAGGTTGCGGCGGACCACCCGGCCGTCGCGGACCAGCTGGACGCGCGGCGCCTGCACGATCCGCTGCCACAACGAATAGCGGAAGGCGAGCAGGTTGAGGACGTAGCTCCAGCCGATGATCGTGACGACGAGCAGGAGCCCGTCGCTGATCGACTGGTAGTTGCCGGCCATGCCGTTCTGGGCGGCGTCGGCGATCAGCACGATGACGAGCAGGTCGGTGATGCCGAGGCTTCCCGTCTCGCGGCGCAGGATGAAGCGCAGCATCGCGAAGAGCGAGAGGTACATCACGGTGCCACGCACCACGATCTCGAGCGGCGGCGTGGAGAACGCGAACATCCTGACCCAGTCGATGCCACCCATCGATCTACCTCCGTTCGCACGACGCGAGCGCGCGCACGCATTCGGCGACGAGCGCGGGTCCGCGGTAAACGAGCCCCGTGTAGAGCTGGACCAGCGTCGCGCCCGCTTCGATTCGCTCGCGCGCCTCGGCGCCCGACAGGATGCCGCCGGCCGCGATGATGGGGATCGCGCCGTCGAGCGCGCGCGCCAGCATGCGAAGCGTCGCGAGCGCGCGGCCGCCCAGCGGCGCGCCCGAAAGGCCACCCTGCTCGGTGGCGTGCGGCAGGCCTTCCACGCCGTCGCGTGCGAGCGTCGTGTTCGTGGCGATCACGCCATCGATTCGATGCTCGATCAGGCGCTGCGCGACACCGCGCACGGCGTCCTCCGTCAGGTCCGGCGCGATCTTCACGACCAGCGGAACGCGCCGTCCGTGCCGCTCGGCGAGTTCGTCCCGCACGGCGACGACGCGCGCGAGCAGCGCGTGGAGCGCGGCCTCGGCCTGCAGGTCACGCAAGCCAACGGTGTTCGGCGATGAAACATTGATCGTGACATAGCTCGCAACGGCGTGAACGGCGCGCAGCCCGGCGACGTAGTCGTCCGCGGCGCGCTCGTTCGGCGTGTCGAAGTTCCTGCCGATGTTGACCCCAAGGATGCCGCGAAATTGCGCGCGCTCGACGTTTTGAACAAAGCGCACGACACCGTCGTTGTTGAAGCCTAGCCGGTTGACGAGCGCTCGAGCGGCGGGCAGGCGAAACATGCGCGGGCGGGGATTGCCGGGCTGTGGCCGGGGCGTGACCGTACCCGCCTCGAGGAAGCCGAAGCCGAGCATCGCCAGTCCGCGCAAATGCGCGGCGTTCTTGTCGAGTCCGGCGGCGAGGCCCACGCGGTTGGGGAACACGAGGCCCATCGCCGTCACCGGCGATGGCCGCAGGTGGGGTGCGGCGAGCTGCGCGAGGCCCGATCGCGCGGCCGCGTCGAGCGCGTCGAGCGCGACCCGGTGCGCGACCTCGGGATCGGCGGCGAAGAGCAGCGGTCGAAACAACGGATAGAGGTTCGCCATCGCGTCCTGGAGGCTGCAATCGTCGACTCGCGGCGCGTGCGACGATACCATTCCGGGTACCACCGATGCGCATTCTTCTCCTGCCGGCTCGCCTCGCCGCCGCGCTCACCGCCGTTCTCGCGATCGTCACCGCGCTTCCCGCCGTCGCCGGGTCGCGCACGCACGCCGCTGCCGCTTCGGCGCAAGCGGGCTCCGGCTACGAGCGCAGGCCGGAGGTGCGTGCATTCATCGATGCGCTCGTGCGCGACGACGGCTTCTCGCGCGCGACGCTGACGCGCTGGTTTCGCGACGTCCGGTACCAGCCGACGATCGTCGAGGCGATGGACCGGCCGATCGCCGCGCCGCCGAAGTGGTTCGAGTACGCGCCGCAGTTCCTGTCGCCGGAACGCATCGAAGGCGGCGTCGACTTCTGGCGCGCGCACGCCGATGCGCTCGCTCGCGCCGAGCGGCAATTCGGCGTACCGCCCGAAATCATCGTCGCGATCGTCGGCGTCGAAACCTTCTACGGCCGCAACGTCGGCCGCTATCGCGTCATCGATGCGCTGTCGACGCTCGCGTTCGACTATCCGCGGCGTGCGTCGTTCTTCCGCGGCGAGTTGCGGCATTTCCTGCTGCTCGCACGCGACGAGCGCTTCTCGCCGCTCGTTCCGAAGGGTTCCTTCGCCGGCGCGTTCGGCGTGCCGCAATTCATGCCGGGGAGCGTGCGCGAGTACGCGATCGACTATGACGGCGACGGCCGCATCGACCTCTGGCGAAGCGCCGACGACGCAGTCGGCAGCATCGCGAATTATCTGGCGCGGCACGACTGGCTACGCGGGCAGCCGGTCTGGACGAAGGCCGTGGTTGCGCCGTCGCAACGCGATGCCACGCTGCGCCGGCTGGACGGCGGCATCAGCGAGCGCAGGCCGCTCTCAGCCTGGAACGACGACGGCGTCGCCGCGGAACGGCTGCCCGATTCGCTGTCGAGCGAGCCCGTTGGCGTGCTGTCGCTCGAGGTGGCCGATGCCGACGCCGACGGCGACGGGCAGGCACTGCGGATCGTGTTTCCGAACTTCTACGTGATCACGCGCTACAACAAGAGCCGCCTATATGCGGCAGCGGTCGCATCGCTCGCCGAGGCGGTGCGCATCCAGTACGACGCGACGGCGACGGCGTCAGTGCGCCGCTAGGAGAACGTCCCCCCTGACAGCATCCGCGCGGCCTCGACGAGCGCGCGTGTCGACGCATCGGTGTCTTCCGGCAGCGGCCTGTCGCCTTCGAGCGCGGCGACGATGGGCTTCGCGAGCGTCTTTCCGAGCTCGACGCCCCATTGGTCGAAAGAGTTGATGCCGTACAACACCCCTTCGACGAACGTCCGGTGCTCGTAGAGCGCGAGGAGGGCGCCGAGATTGCGCGCGTCGAGCACCGGCAGGAGCAGCGTCGTCGACGCGCGGTTGCCCGGGCAGCGCCGCGCGGCCACTGCCTGCTCGAGCTCGGCTTCGGGAAGATCGAGTGCCGCGAGCTCGCGGCGCAACGCGAGTTCCCCGCGTCCGAGCATCAGCGCCTGCGCCTGGGCGAGCGCGTTCGCTACGAGCAGCGTCTGCTGGTCGCGGATCGGGTGCGACGCGCGCACGGGCACGATGAACTCGACCGGCACTTCGTGCGTGCCTTGGTGCAGCCACTGGAAGAACGCATGCTGGCTGTCGGTGCCCACGTCGCCCCACAGCGACGGTGCGGTCGGTCCATCGACCGGTGTGCCGTCGCGGCGCACGCGCTTGCCGTTGCTTTCGAGCGAAAGTTGCTGCAGGTACGCAGGCAGTCGGGCGAGCGCCTGCGCGTACGGCGCGACCACGCGCTGGCGGTGGCCGAGCCAGCGGGCATTCCAGTAGCCGAGCAGGCCGAGCAGCACGGGGACGTTCCGCGCAAGAGGCGTCATTCGGAAATGCGTGTCCATCGCCTGCGCGCCGTCGAGCAGGTCGGTGAAAGCCTTCCAGCCGGCGCGAACGGCGATGACGAAGCCCACCGACGACCACAGCGAATAACGGCCGCCGACGCCTTCGGCCATCGGCAGGATGTCGGCTTCGCGCACGCCAAAACGCAACGCGGCTTCCGTGTTCGACGTGACGGCGGCGAAATGCGGCGCGAGGTCGACGTCGCCCAATGCCTTGCGTAGCCACGCGCGCGCGCTTTCGGCGTTGGCGAGCGTTTCCTGCGTCGTGAATGTCTTCGATGCGATGATGAAGAGCGTGGACGCCGGGTCGCGATCGGCGAGCGCCCGCGACAGGTGCTCGGGATCGACGTTCGACACGAACATGACGCCCGGCGCGCTGCTGCGCACTTCCGCCGAGCCCTCCAGTGCCTCGCAGACGAGCCGCGGACCGAGGTCCGATCCGCCGATGCCGATGTTGATCACGCAGCGCAACGGACGCCCGGTCGCACCTTTGCGGCGGCCTTCGCGGATCGCGCCTGCGAGCGCCGAAATGCGCTCTCGCGTCGCGCGCATTTGCGCCGTCACGTCGACGCCGTCGACGACGATGTGCGTCGAGGCCGGCGCGCGAAGCGCGGTGTGAAGCACCGGACGGTGTTCGGAAACGTTGATTTTTTCGCCCGCAAAGAGCGCCGCGATCCAGTGTGGCAGGTTCGCGGCTTCGGCGGCCCGGAGAAGCGCGTCGAGCGTGGCGTCGTCGACGCGCTCCTTCGAAACGTCGACCGTCCAGTCGTTCCAGTCGAACGACAGCGTCTTGACGCGCGCCGGTTCCCGCGCGAAGAGCTCGTGCAGCGAGGTTGCTGCGAGGCGCCGTGCGTGGGTCGCGAGATCGTCGGATTGCGGGGGGGCGGACATCGGAAGCCTGCAAGACGCATCCGGAAAGGCGAAGCCGTGCGCGTCCGGTGAATCGTAGCATTGCGGCGGAGCCGCGTCAGCGGCGACGCGTGAGAGTGGACGCCGCGGTATAATTCGCGCCCTCCGCGGTGCGCGACAAACCGACGCGACGCTGCCACTCGACGAAGCGCGAAGTCGCGCCGATGCGCATCCTCCTTTCCAACGACGACGGCTATTTCGCGCCGGGCCTCGAGCATCTCGCCGCCGTGCTCGCGCCGCACGCGGACGTCACCGTCGTTGCACCGGAGCGCGATCGCAGCGGCGCGTCGAATTCGCTCACGCTCGACCGGCCGCTGTCGGTGCGCCGCGCGCCGAACGGCTTCCTGTTCGTCAACGGTACGCCGACCGATTGCGTTCATCTGGCGGTGACC
>DATIEN010000002.1:0-13200 GCA_035455705.1 Casimicrobiaceae bacterium
GTCGGTCTCCGCGCAATCGAGCCCGCCGCCGACGCCCCTCGAGCCGATCACCGTCACTGCCACGCGCCACGAAGAGCGCGCGTTCGACGTTCCCGCGTCGGTCGACATCATCACGGGCGACGTGATCCGCGACGGCCAGCCCGCGGTCAATTTGTCGGAGACGCTCCCGCGCGTCCCGGGCGTTTTCGCGGCGAATCGGCAGAACTACGCGCAGGACCTGCAGATCAGCTCCCGCGGGTTCGGCGCACGAGCGCAATTCGGCGTGCGCGGCGTACGGCTCTATCAGGACGGCATCCCGGTCACCATGCCCGACGGCCAGGGGCAGACCGGCAGCTTCAGCCTGTTGTCCGCGTCGAGCATCGAGATCTTGCGCGGGCCGTTCTCGGCACTGTACGGCAACGCGTCGGGCGGCGTGATCTCCGTCTTCACCGAGGATCCTCCCGACGTGCCGTACGTCGAAACGGACGTCGGTGGCGGCAGCTACGGCACCGGCGTATTCGGCGTGAAGGGCGGTTGGCGGAGCGGCGCGGTCGGCGGCGTCGCCGCGGCGAGCGAGTTCGTTACCAACGGCTATCGCGATCATTCGTGGGCTCGCCGCGACCTCACGAACGCGAAGCTAGTCTTCGACACGTCGCCCGACACGCGGGTCACGTTGATCGGCAACACCCAGTTCCAGCCCGAAACGCTCGATCCCCTCGGGCTCACGCGCGCGCAATGGGGCGCCAACGCGCGCGGCGTCGATCCGGCCGCTATCCTGTTCGATACGCGCAAGACGATCAACCAGATGCAGGGCGGCCTCGCCGTCGATCAGCGCGTGAACGAGGCACTGGACCTGCATGTCGACAGCTATGGCGGCCGCCGACTCGTTCGGCAATACCTCGCGCTCTCGGGAACGGGCGCGACGTCGTCCGGGGGTGTCACCGACCTCGACCGCGACTACGGTGGCATCGGCGCGCGGATGGTCTGGCACGCGAGCCTGCTCACCCGTCCGCTCACCGTGACCGTGGGCACCGACTACGATCGGCAGCACGAGCGGCGCAAGGGGTTCGTCAACAACAACGGTGACTTGGGTGACCTGCGCCGCGACGAGGACGACGTCGTGCACAGCACCGACCTCTATGCGCAGGCCGAGTGGGAGTTCGCGGCGCGCTGGTCGGCGATGCTCGGCATCCGCAACAGCAACGTCCGTTACGATTCCGAAGACCACTACGTGACGGCGCAGAATCCCGACGACAGCGGCAGCCGCCATTTCAGCGACACGAGCCCCGTCGCCGGCATCGTCTTCCATGCGACCGACGATCTCAATGCGTACCTGAGCTACGGCGAGGGGTTCGAGACGCCGACGTTCGCCGAGATCGCTTATCGCAACGGCGGCAGCGGACTCAACTTCGCACTCGAGCCGGCGCGAAGCCGCGCCACCGAGCTCGGCGTCAAGTACCGCGTCGACCAGCGGCAGTGGCTGACCGCCGCGATCTTCAACGTGGATACGAAGAACGAGATCGTCGTCGACAGCGCCACCGGCGGACGTACGGTCTACAAGAACGCGCCGGGAACGACGCGGCGCGGCGCCGAGGCGGAGTGGGATGCGCGCTTCGGATACGGGATCCGCACGCACGTCGCGCTCACGTACCTTCGTGCGCGCTTCTCGGACGCGTACACGACGGGATCGCCGCCGGTCGTGGTGCCCGCCGGCAACAAGCTTCCGGCGGTTCCATCGATGCAGGCATACGGCGAGCTCGCCTGGGCGCCCGCCAACTTCCACGGCCTCGACACGGCCCTCGAGGTTCAGTACGTCGACAAGCTCTACGTCAACGAGCAGAACGTCGATGCGGCGCCCGCGTACATGGTGATGAATGCACGCGTCGGCTTCGCGCAGACCGTAGGCACCGCAACGTGGAGCGCATTCGTCCGGCTCAACAATCTGCTCGACCGCAGTTACGCCGGATCGGTGATCGTCGGCGATACCAACGGCCGCTTCTTCGAGCCGGCGCCGGGCCGCAACTGGTTCGCAGGGGTCAGGGTGGACGTCAAGCTGTGACGTCGGGCGAGCGCGCGATCCGCTACACCAGGACGGCCGTGGTCCTGCATTGGCTGGTGGCCGCGATCGTCTTCGGGCAGTTCGCGTTCGGCTGGCTGATGCAACAGATCCCGAAGTCCCCGCCCGGCATGCGCGCCGACGCATTCAACGTCCACAAGTCGATCGGACTGTGCCTGCTGGCGCTGATGCTCGTTCGCCTCGGATGGCGCATCGCGCACCCGGCGCCGCCGCTGCCCGCGATGCCGCGCTGGCAGGCGCGCGCCGCCAAGGTCAACCATGCGGCGCTCTACGCGGCGCTGATCGTCATGCCGCTCGCCGGCTATCTCGGCTCCGTGTGGAGCGGCTATCCGGTCAAGTGGTTCGGCATCACGCTGCCGGCATGGGGCGGCAGCGTGCCATGGCTCAAGTCGTTGATGAGCGCCGTGCATCTGACGACGAGCTTCGTGCTGGTGACGCTCGTCGCCGTGCACGTCGGCGCCGCGCTCTGGCATGCGGCCCGCCGCGACGGCGTGGTCGCGCGGATGACGCTGTCGTCGGCGCGGGCGCGACGACCCCGCGCCGCGCCGCGGGTCTCGCGCGCTGCCTGACCGGGTGCGTCTTCCGCCGATCCGATCCGCCGTGCCGTCAGTGGCGCGGTGCGCGCAACGCCTGCTCCAGCAGCTGGACGGTTTCCGCGTGCTTGAACTCGCGCGCCATGTCGAGCGCGTTCTTGCCGCGATTGTCGACGGGATCGACGCGCGCGCCCGCATCGATCAGCGCGCGCGCCGTCTCGGTCTGGCCGTATCCGGCGGCCCACATGAGCGCCGTCAACTCGTTGCGATAGACGGCGTTCGGATCGACGCCGTGCGCGAGCAGCAGGCGCACCACGTCCGTCTTGCCCTCGCCGGCCGCGTACGTGATCGCGTTCTTGCCGAGTCTGTCGACGGCCGATACGTCGGCGCCGCGGTCGATGAGCATCCGCGCCATCGCGACGTCGCCCGAATAGGCAGCGGCCATCAGCGGCGTCACGCCGTTGATGGCGGCGAGGTTGACGTCCGCGCCGGCCGCGAGGAACGCCTGCGCGATGTCGGCGCGATCCTTCTTGAGCGCGATCAGCAGGCCCGTTTCGCCGAGCCGATTGCGCGAGTCGACGGCGGCGCCCTCGTGCAGCGCTCGCACGACGCCCGCCGCATCGTCGTTGCGAGTGGAGGCGAGCAGGCGCGCGTTGCGTGCGAGCTCCTCGTCGCTCGTGGCGCGTGCGGGCGACGGCGCGACGAGCGTGACACCCACGAGCAGGGCGGCGACGACGTTGAGGTGAGGCCGGGCGGGTGCCGCCGGGCGTTCGCGGCAAGGAGTCCAACGCATGATTTCCTCGTCAATACAGCGGTTTGCAATGGATGAGCGGCGCAGCGTCGCAATGCACGGTCACGCTCATTGCAACTTGCGGGGAAACGCACTATAACGGCGTCTGCCACAGGGGTACCAACGGCACTTTCGCAATCCCACACCGAAGCACCCGGGGCACCCGAGGAGGGCCTCATTCCATGATCGAACGCAACAAGGAGCTGGTGCGCGTCGCGCTCGTCGCGGCCGGCGTCACTCTTTCGCTGGGCTCGTATGCGCAGGAAACGGGCACGGCCGACACGACCGTCGCGAGGCCGATGTCGAAGAGCCTGCAGCCCGTGACGCAGGCGATGCTCGACAATGCGGCGTCGGATCCGAAGAACTGGATTCATTCCAACGGCAGCTACGCGCAGACGCGCTACTACCCCGGCTCGCAGATCAACGCGAGCAACGTCGGCAAGCTCAAGCCCGCATTCGTGTTCCAGACGGCGGTGCTCGAATCGATGGAAACGGCGCCGATCGTCGTGAATGGGGTCATGTTCCTGACGACGTCGTTCAACCACGTCTACGCGATCGACGCGGCCACCGGCGAGGAATACTGGCACTACAAGCACAAGATGGGTCCGATCACGACGTTCTGCTGCGGCCCGAACAACCGCGGCGTCGCGATCGACGGCGATCGGCTGTTCATGGGCACGCTCGACGCGAAGCTCGTCGCACTCGACGCGAAGTCGGGCAAGCTGCTGTGGGAGACGCAGATCGCCGATCCCGACAAGGGCTACTCGGAAACGATGGCGCCCACCGTCGTCGATGGGAAGGTGCTGATCGGCACGAACGGCGGCGAATACGGCATCCGCGGCTTCGTGAAGGCGTTCGACGAGAAGGACGGCCACGTGTTGTGGACGTTCTACACGATCCCCGACAAGGGCCACGAAGGGGTCTGGGCAACGAAGGATGCGACGGGCCGCGACATGCACCGCGACATCGACGCCGAGAAGGCCGCGTTCGCGAAGGACTCGTCGTTCTACCAGACGCTCGGCGGCGGGGTGTGGATGACGCCGTCGATCGACCGCAAGTCGGGCATGGTCTACTTCGTCGTCGGCAATCCGTCACCCGACCTCTACGGCGCGATCCGCCCGGGCGACAACCTGTACACGGACTCGATGGTTGCCGTCGACCTGAACAGTGGCCAGTACAAGTGGCATTCGCAGTACATCGCGCACGACGTCTGGGACCTGGACGCGGTCAGCGCGACGGTGCTGACCCAGGCGAAGGATGCGAGCGGCAAGGTGAGCGACGTCGTGGTCCACGCGGGCAAGACCGGTCACATCTACGTTCACGACCGCGCGACCGGCAAGCTGATCCGCTTCTCCGAGGCGATGATTCCGCAGGAGAACATGTGGACGCTGCCGACGGCCCAGGGCGCGCGGATGCTGCCGGGCGCCAACGGCGGCGTCGAATGGTCGCCGATCGCCGTGAACCCGAAGCTGCACATGGCGTATGCGGCGAACCTGCATCAGCCGATGACCTACCAGGTCGAGGCCGCGCAGTATCCCGGCGGCAGCAAGCTGTGGCTCGGCGGCGCCTTCAAGACGATTCCCACGGAGGAGCAGTGGGGGCAGCTCGTCGGCGTCAACCTCGACAACGGCAAGGTCACGTGGAAGCACAAGACGCCGCAACCGCTGATCGGCGGGGTGCTGGCGACGGCGGGCGACATCGTCTTCAACGGCGAGGCCAACGGCTGGTATCGCGCGTACGACGCGCGCACCGGCAAGGTGTTGTGGAGCTTCAACTGCGGCGCCGGCGTCAATTCGCCGGGCGTGGCCTACCAGGTGAACGGCAAGCAGTACGTCGCCGTCGCGGCGGGCGGCAACAACCAGATCGACGCCAAGCGCGGCAACAGCGTGTTCGTGTTCGCGCTGCCGTAATCGAGGCGCAGGCGAAGCCACGGCCGCACCGGAACCGGTGCGGCCGTTTTCATGTCCACCCCGGCAACCGGCGCCATCTCCGGCCCATCATTTCCTCCATGCGAACCTTCCTGCTGCTGGGCGCCGTCGCCATGTCGATCGCCGCTCCCGACGTCCTCGCCCAATCGAGCGACGCGAAGCCGCCCGCGAAAGTCGACGTCTGCGCGGCGTGCCACAACGCCGACGGCAACTCGACCAATCCGGCATATCCGAACCTCGCGCAGCAGACGGCGCGCTACCTTTACCTGCAGCTCAAGGACTTCAAGGAGGGCCGGCGCAAGGATCCGCTGATGAGCCCCGTCGCGGCGACGCTCGAGACGAGCGACATGCTCGCGCTCGCCGACTGGTTCTCGAAGCAGAAGGAAAAGCCGACGGGCTTCAAGGCCGATCCCGCGAAGGTCGATGCGGGACGCAAGGTCGCCGACAGCGTGCTGTGCTCGATGTGCCACGGCGGCGACTTCGGCGGCCAGAACGAGATCCCGCGCGAGGCGGGCCAGCACTACGAGTACATCAAGAAGCAGCTGCTCGACTTCAAGGCGAAGCGGCGCACCAACGACGCGGGGAACATGACGAGCGTCGCGAGCACGCTCACCGACGAGCAGATCGAAGAACTCGCGCAGTACGTGGCGAACCTGTACTGAGGCCGGATTCGCGATCCGGGCTGTATCACCGCCGCGATGCTCGCGCGCTTCGCACGACGGCTCGAACGGGGGTCAGAAGCGCGTCGCCGGACGGAAACCGCACGGAAAACGCGTCCTGACCCCGCAACGCCATGCTCTATCCGCGCGGGCTCGCATGCGGCGGCGTCCGCGACGCGATCGCACCGTTGCGGTCGGAGATCACGATCTCCACGCGCCGGTTCATCTGGCGCCCGGCCGGATTCGAGTTGCTCGCCACCGGGTATTCCGCCCCGTAGCCCCGCGCCTCGAGGCGCGCGGGATCGACGCCGCGATCGATCAGCGCGAGACGCACCGCTTCCGCGCGCCGCTCGGACAGCGCCTGGTTAGCGGTCGGGGTGCCGACGCTGTCGGTGAAGCCCTCGATGCTCACGCGCCGCTGCGGATACGCGTTCATGAACTGCACCAGGTGGTCGACGACGCGCAAGCCCCCCGGGTTGAGGCGCGCGCTGCCCGTGTCGAACAGCAGATCACCCATCGTGACGACCATGCCGCGGTCGGTCGGACGCGCCTGCAAGTCGGCGAGCGCCGCCTGCAGCGACTGCGCCTGGGCTTGCGCGTTCGCCGCCTGCTGCTGCGCCGCCTCCGCCTCGGCCCGAGCGCTCTGCGCCTGCGCGGCGGCCGCGGCCGCGCGCGCTTGTGCGGAAATCGCGTCGGCGCGGTTCGCTTCGGCCTCTGCCCTGGCGCGCGCCGCCTCGCGTTGCGCGGCCTCGGCCTCGCGCGTTCGCGCCTGGAGCTGCAGGCGGTCGCGTTCGACGTGCGCCGATGCGATCGCCGCCTCGGCGGACTTGAGCCGCGCCGTCTCGGTGGCGATCTTCGCCTGCGTCCACGCGAGATGCGCGAGGTGATGCACTTCGCCGAGATGCTCGTGATGGGACCATGCGTCGTCGGCGCGTCGCATCGCGACGACCGCGTTGTTCAATTCGACCGGCGCCAGCGACACGACCTGCGGGTCGCTTTGCGCGGCGACGACGGCCGCGCGCGCGTCGTCGAGTTCCGCATCGTGTGCCGGCATCACGGCGCAGGCCGAAAACGCGAATGCCGGCAGCGCGACGGCGACGGTGGATTTCCAGCGCTTCATGATGGCCTCCTTCATTGCGGCGTGCGCGCGATCTCGTCGTGGAGCGCGCGAATGCTCGACTGCACCGCGGCGTTCGCGTCCGCGGCCTTCGCCGCGCGTGCCGTCGTCGCGGCAAGGCGCGCGTCGACGGCCGCTTCGTCGGCCAATGCGCGCGCGATGTCGTCGTTGCCCTGCGCGGCCTCGTCGTGCGCGCGCGTCAGTTTGCGGCGGGCGGTCGCGAGGTCCGCGGCGTCGTATTGCGAAGCGTCGGCGCTGATCGCGTCCGCGATCGCCGCATCGGCGACGGCGAGCCGCGGGGCGGCCGGGGTCGTCGCGACGGTCACGCATCCGGCGGCCAACATCGCGAAGCACGCTGCGCTCGCGATCGCGGCCGCTCGTTTGACCCGATGATCCAGCATGATCGATCTCCTCGTCGGACGCCGGCCCGCCCGTATCCCGACGCGTTCCGACAGCGTTGCCGATGCTGCAAGCGTCGCAGGGCGGGAATTACAACGCGCGACGCATGCGCGGGGTGCGGTGCGAATCGAGCAAGATGCGCGCCGCGCATCTGCGCTTTCGCCGCGTAGCGGCTCTTCCATCGCGGCTTTGCGCAGGAGTATCCTTGTTGCCCCGCGCGACAAACGCGATCGCGCCGCCGAAATCGTTCACCGCACCGGAGGACACCGTGCCGCCCCTTGAAATGACCGTCAACGGCAAGACCGTGCGCGCGGAAGTGGATCCGCGTACGCTGCTCGTCGACTTCCTGCGCAACGATCTCGCGCTGACCGGCACGCACGTCGGCTGCGACACCGCACAATGCGGCGCCTGCACCGTGCACCTCGACGGACAGGCGGTGAAGTCGTGCAACGTGCTCGCGCTGCAGGCGCAGGGCGCGAACGTCGTGACAATCGAGGGCCTGATCGCCGAGGACGGCACGATGCATCCGATGCAGGCGGCGTTCCGCGACTGCCATGCGCTGCAATGCGGGTTCTGCACGCCGGGCATGGTGATGAGCGCGATCGATCTCGTGAACCATCATCCGCATGCGGACGAGGCGACGATCCGCGCCGGCCTCGAGGGCAACCTGTGCCGGTGCACGGGTTATCACAACATCGTCAAGGCCGTGCGCCAGGCGGCGGCCGCGATGGGCAAGTAAGGAGCCGACGATGGGCACGAACGATACGGCCACCCTCGCAAGCGTCATCGGCGCACCCGTGCTGCGCAAGGAGGACGCGCGCTTCCTGACGGGCACCGGCCAATACACGAGCGACGTCGCGATGCCGCGGCAGACGTACGCGTATTTCCTGCGCTCGCCGCACGCGCACGCGACGATCCGGCGCATCGACGTCGCCAACGCGAAGGCCTCGCCCGGCGTCGTCGAGGTCTTCACCGGCGCCGATCTGACCGGGGTCAACGGCCTTCCCTGCGGATGGCTGATCACCGGGACCGACGGCAAGCCGATGAACGAGCCGCCGCACCCGGTGCTCGCGCAGGGCAAGGTCCGCTATGTCGGCGACCCGGTGGCACTGGTGATCGCCGAAACGGTCGCGCAGGCGAAGGATGCCGCCGAGCAGATCGTCGTCGACTACGACGTGCTGCCCTCGGTCGTGAACGCGGTCGACGCGCTCGCGCCCGGAGCGCCACAGATCCACGAGCAGGCGCCGGGGAACAAGTGCTACACGTGGGCGCTCGGCGACCGGGCGGCCGTCGACGCGGCGTTCGCGCGCGCCGCGCACATCACGAAGCTCGACATCGTTAACAATCGGCTCGTGCCGAACGCGATCGAGCCGCGCGCGGCGCTCGCGACGTACGACCGCGCCGACGATTCGTACACGCTCTACGTCGCGAACCAGAATCCGCATGTCGAGCGGCTGCTGATGACCGCGTTCGTGCTCGGCCTGCCCGAGCACAAGGTGCGTGTGATCGCGCCCGACGTGGGCGGCGGCTTCGGCTCGAAGATCTATCTCTATCCGGAAGAGACGGCGATGGTGTTCGCGACGAAGCGCATCCATCGGCCGATCCGCTGGGCGGCCGAGCGCAGCGAGGCGTTTCTCGCCGATGCGCATGGCCGCGACCACGTGACGCACGCCGAGCTCGCACTCGACGCTTCGGGCAAGTTCCTGGCGCTTCGCGTGCACACGACGGCGAACATGGGCGCGTACCTGTCGACGTTCGCGTCGTGCATCCCGACGATCCTTTATGCGACGCTGCTCGCCGGGCAGTACACGACGCCGGCGATCTACTGCGAGGTCACCGCCGCATTCACGAACACCGCGCCCGTCGACGCCTACCGCGGCGCGGGCCGTCCGGAAGCGACGTACGTCGTCGAGCGCATCGCGCACCAGGCCGGAGTCGAGATGGGAATCGCGCAGGACGAGATCCGCCGCCGCAACTTCATCCGCGAGTTTCCCTACCAGACCCCGGTCGCGCTCAACTACGACACCGGCGACTACGAGCAGACGCTCGATGCGGCCATGCAGATGGCGGACGTGGCGGGCTTCCCGGCGCGGCGTGCCGAGGCGCAGAAGCGCGGGAAGCTGCGCGGCCTGGGCTACGCCTCGTACATCGAGGCGTGCGGCCTCGCACCGTCGAACATCGCGGGAGCGCTCGGCGCGCGCGCGGGCCTCTTCGAGGCCGGCGAAGTGCGCGTGCATCCGACCGGCAGCGTGACGGTCTTTACCGGATCGCACAGCCACGGGCAGGGACACGAGACGACGTTCGCGCAGGTCGTGGCCGGACGTCTCGGCATTCCCGTCGACAACGTGAGCGTCGTGCACGGCGATACCGGCCGCGTGCCGTTCGGCATGGGAACGTACGGCTCGCGCTCGCTGGCCGTCGGCGGCACGGCGATCGTCAAGGCGCTCGACAAGATCATCGCGAAGGGCAGGAAGATCGCCGCGCATCTGCTCGAAGCGGCCGAGGCGGACATCGAGTTCAAGGACGGCAAGTTCAGCGTCACGGGGACCGATCGCAGCAAGACGTTCGGCGAGATCGCGCTGACCGCCTACGTGCCGCACAACTATCCGCTCGCGTCGCTCGAGCCGGGGCTCGACGAGACCGCGTTCTACGATCCGACAAACTTCACCTATCCGGCCGGCACGCACATCTGCGAGGTCGAGATCGATCCCGACACCGGCGTCGTCGACGTCGTCGCGTTCAGCGCCTGCGATGATTTCGGCAATCTCGTCAATCCGATGATCGTCGAAGGGCAGGTACACGGCGGCGTCGCACAGGGCCTCGGGCAGGCTTTGCTCGAGCACTGCGTGTACGACGCCGACAGCGGCCAGCTCCTGACCGGCAGCCTGATGGACTACGCGCTGCCGCGCGCCGACGACGTGCCGTCGTTCAACGTCGACACGAAAGTGACGCCGTGCACGCACAACCCGCTCGGAGTCAAGGGTTGCGGCGAGGCCGGTGCGATCGGCGCTCCGGCCGCGATGATGAACGCGGTGATGGACGCGCTGGCACCGGTCGGCGTCAAGCACCTCGACATGCCGGCGTCGCCGCATCGCGTGTGGCGCGCGATCCGCGCCGCGCGCGCTTAAGGAGGACGTCATGTACGCAGTCGACTATCGGCACCCGAAGACGCTCTCGGAAGCGGCGGGCCTCCTCGCCTCGACGGGCGGCCGTGCGCTCGCCGGCGGGCAAAGCCTCGTCGCCGCGATGAAGCTCCGGCTGTCGCAACCGGGCACGCTCGTCGATCTCGCCGGCATTGCCGATCTCGAGGGCATTCGGCGCGAGGGCGATCGCCTCGTCGTCGGTGCGATGACGCGGCATGCGCAGATCGCGTCGTCGGACATCGTGCGCGGGAGCATGCCGGCGCTCGCGCAACTCGCCGAGGGGATTGGCGACCGCCAGGTGCGCAACATGGGCACCCTCGGCGGTTCGCTCGCGAACAACGATCCGGCCGCCGACTGGCCGGCGGCGGTGCTCGGCACGGGCGCGATCGTACGCACGCACCAGCGCGCGATCGCCGCCGACGACTTCTTCAAGGGCATGTTCGAGACGGCGCTCGGTCCAAACGAGATCCTCACCGCCGTCGAGTTCCCGCTGCTCGAGCGCGCGGCCTACGCGAAGTTTCCCAACCCCGCCTCGCGCTTCGCGCTGGTCGGCGTGTTCGTCTCGCGCGCCGCGAACGGGCAGGTTCGCGTCGCCGTGACCGGTGCGGCGCCGTCGGTGTTTCGCGCAACCGCGCTCGAGGATGCGCTGTCGCGAAGCTTCACGCCGTCGGCGGCGAAAGGGGTCGCGATCGACGCGCGCGGGCTGAACAGCGACCTGCACGGATCGGCCGACTATCGCGCGCATCTTGTTTCCGTGATGGCGGCGCGCGCGGTCGCGGCAATGACCTGAAGCGATTCGACGCGGAACTGAAAGCGGGCGGCGCATTCGGCCGCCCGCTCGATTTCGGGCCGGCCTCGCTCGCGGTGCCGTAAAATGCACCGGACTGCGCCGCGCGCGGTTTCCGCATGACGCCCGCCACGTTCCCCGATTCCGTCGACGCGACGCTCGACCTCCTGGAGGCGAACGACTACATCGCCGAGCGCCGCCTTGCGACCGCGGTGTTCCTCGCGCTCAAGTTGAAGCGGCCGCTTTTCCTCGAAGGCGAGGCGGGCGTCGGCAAGACAGAGATCGCGAAGGTGCTCGCGACGGGCCTGTCGCGTCCGCTCGTTCGCCTGCAATGCTATGAAGGGCTCGATACGGCGGCCGCCGTCTACGAGTGGAACTATCCGCGCCAGATGATCGAGATCCGTCTCGCGGAGGCGGCCGGCAACATCGAGCGCAACGAGCTTTCGCACGACATCTTCACCACGCGGTTCCTCCTGCGTCGTCCACTGCTGGAGGCGCTTGCGCCCGAGGGTGGCGTTGCGCCGGTGCTGCTGATCGACGAGCTCGACCGCACCGACGAGCCGTTCGAGGCGTACCTGCTCGAGGTGCTGTCCGACTACCAGGTGTCGATTCCCGAGCTCGGCACCATCCGCGCGCAGACTCCGCCGGTCGTGGTGATCACGTCGAACCGCACGCGCGAGATCCACGACGCCATCAAGCGCCGCTGCCTTTATCACTGGGTCGATTATCCCGACGCGGCGCGCGAGCTCGCGATCGTCTCGCGCAAGTGTCCGGCCGCCTCGGCGACGCTCGCGCGCGAGGTCGTCGCGTTCACCCAGAAGCTGCGCACGCTGGACCTGTTCAAGGCGCCCGGCATCGCCGAGACGCTGGATTGGGCGGAAGCGCTCGTCGCGCTCGATCGGATCACGCTCGATCCGCAGACGGTCGCCGACACGCTCGGCGCGCTGCTCAAGTACCAGGACGACGTCGCGGCGATCACGCCGGACGTGGCATCGCGTCTCGTTCGCGAGGCGAAAGCGGTGCTTTCCACATGAGCACGGCAGGGCCGCGCCACGGCGCCCGTTCGGGACGCCTGAGCGACAACGTGCTGTACTTCGTGCGCGTGCTGCGTGCCGCAGGGCTGCCGCTCGGCCCGGCGAAGGTGATCGACGCGCTCGCCGCGGTCGAGGCCATCGGCGTCGCCAACCGGACCGACTTCCGCGAGGCGCTCGCGGCGGTGCTCGTCTCGCGGCGCGAGCACCTGCCGATCTTCGAGCAGGCGTTCGACTTCTTCTGGCGCAATCCGCGGCTGCTCGAGAAGATGATGGCCGCGCTGCTGCCGAAGGTGCACGGACGCGCGGACGACGTGGCCGACGACCTGCCGGCGCGCCTCGCCCAGGCGATGCTGCCGCCCCCGGTCGAAGCGGTGGGCAACGAAAGCGACGAGACCGAGCTCGACGCCGCGTTCTCGTTCTCGGCGCGCGAGGTGCTCCAGCGCAAGGACTTCGCGACGATGAGCGCGCAGGAGCTGGCCGAGGTCAAGGCGCTGCTGCGCACGATCCACCTCCCGCTTCCGGCGCGGCCGGTGCGCCGTACGATCGCCTCGCCGCGCGGCCGCGCGATCGACCTGCGCACGACGCTGCGCGACAGCGTCGGCGCACGCGGCCCGCTGACCCCGCTCGCCTATCGCACGCGGCGGCGCTCGCCGCCGCCGCTGTGCGTGCTCGTCGACGTGTCGGGGTCGATGGACCGCTACGCGCGGATGCTGTTGCACTTCCTGCACGCGATCACCAACGACCGGCATCGCGT
>DATIEN010000003.1:0-26230 GCA_035455705.1 Casimicrobiaceae bacterium
AAATGCGGTTTCGCGGTTGATCCGCGCGCCGATGCAAATCGATCCGGCCGATGCGCTGCGCCTCGATGTGCTGCACGCGCTCGGCACGAGCGCGACCGGCGCGTCGTTCGCGACGTCGAGCGGCGACATTCTCGAAGTGGAGTGCTTCGGCCCCGGCGCATTCCGGCTGCGCGTGGGTCCCAGCACGCGCGCCGATTACGGGATTCTCGTCGCGCGCGCGGCGACATGCGAAGTCGCGCAGCGCAGAGCCGGCGCATGGACGTTCACGGCCGGCGAATCGATGCTCGAGATCATGTCGGACCCGCTGTCGATCCTGCTGCGCTGGAAGGGCCACGTCGTGCTCCGCTCGATCACCGATGAGCGCATCGACGGCGGCACGCGCCTGCCGACGCTCGGCCGGCTGCGCCAGGGCGGACTGTGGTCCGCGGCGTTCGCGCTCGCGACCGGCGAGCCGGTCTTCGCGCTCGGCGAGCAGTTCGGCTCGCTCGACAAGCGCGGCCAGCTTCCGCATTCGCACGGGCACGACGCGCAAGGCGTCAACACCGGGCGCGCGTACAAGGCCGCGCCGTTCGCCTGGAGCACCGGCAACGGCAAGGGTGCGTGGGGGACGTTCGTGCATACGCCCGGGACCGTGACGCACGGCGTCGGCCATCCCGACTGGTCGCACCGCAGCTACGCGATGATGGTCGAGGACGAGGCGCTCGACCTCTTCGTCTTCGCGGGCGATTCGCCGGCGGCCATCGTCGACCTGTACACGCGGATGACCGGCCGCCCCGCCCCCGTGCC
Source organism: Casimicrobiaceae bacterium (assembly GCA_035455705.1). Taxonomy (GTDB): domain Bacteria; phylum Pseudomonadota; class Gammaproteobacteria; order Burkholderiales; family Casimicrobiaceae; genus VBCG01. The sequence goes on from DATIEN010000003.1 coordinate 787, forward strand.
GCGCTGGAGCCTCGGCCTCTGGGTATCGCGCGCGTCGTTCGGCAGCGCCGACGCGGCGCTCGCGGTGGCCACGCGACTGCGGGAGCGCAAGATCGCGTCGGACGTGCTGATGCTCGATGCCGCCACGACGTATGACGCCGAACGCGGCTTCGATTTCACGTGGGACGCGGAGCGGATGGCGGACCCCGTGGCGACGCTCGCGAAAATCCGGGAGAAGGATTTTCGCGTCTGCGTCGCCGAATACCCGTACGTATCCGTCGATTCACCGCTCTTCCAGGATCTCGCGTCGCGGCAGTACCTGCTGCTGACGCCGGAGGGCGACCCGTACGTGCATGCGCCGATCGCTGCCGCCGTTCCGGCCTGGGCGAACGGCGGCGAGTGCGGCATCGTCGACTTCACCAATCCCGACGCGTACACGTGGTGGCGCGACGAGCACGCGTCGCTCTTCGAGGACGGCGTCGACGTCGTTGCGAGCGAGTCCGGCGAGCACGTTCCCGACGACGCCGTCGCCTTCAACGGCGATTCCGGCGCGCGGCTGCACAACGTCTATCCGCTGCTCTACAACCGCTGCGTCTTCGACGCGACCTCGCGTTTCGGAAAGCCGCAGCAGGGACCGCCGATCGTCTGGAGCCGCGCCGGCTGGGCCGGAAGCCAGCGTTATCCGATCGGCTTCGGCGGCGCGCCGCAAAGCGACTGGGAGGGCCTCGCCGCGTCGATCCGCGGCGGCCTGTCGCTCGGCATGACGGGCAATCCGTATCACAGCTCCGACATCGCCGGCTTCTACGGCGCACGGCCGACGCCCGAGCTCTTCGTGCGCTGGCTGCAGGCCGCGGTGTTCTTCTCGCACATGCGCCTGAACGGCATCGGCGAGCGCGAGCCGTGGACGTTCGGCGCCGAAGCGGAGGGCATCGCGCGCAAGTGGCTCGCGCTGCGTTACCGGCTGATCCCCTATCTCGAGCGCACGATCGCGGAGGCGACGCGGAGCGGCTTGCCCGTGTCGCGCGCGATGCCCCTCGCGTTTCCCGACAGCCGCCTCGCGCGCGATTTCGACACGCAGTTCATGTGCGGCGACGCGCTGCTCGTCGCGCCGATCGTGCGCGAGGGAGGCGAGGTCGACATCGCACTGCCGCCGGGCGCCTGGTACGACCTCAACACGCGCGCACGCTACGCCGGGTCGCAGGTGTTGCGCTACGCGGCTAAGCTCGACCAGTTCCCGGTGTTCGGCCGCGAAGGTTTCGCGCTGCCGCTCGGCCGCGCCGTCCAGCACACGGGAGAGATCAGCGCGGAAGTTCCGCTCGAGGCGCTGTGGATCTTCGGCACGCCGGCGCAGCCGCTCGACGGCTTCCGGCAGGTGAAGATCGAGCCCGACCGCATTGCCGGCCACACGGTCCGCGCAATGCTGAACGTCGACGTGCAGGTTTTCGGCGACGCCGCGGCCGTCAACGTGCTGCCGCTCTGATGAACTCACACCCCACCATTGCGATCACGGCCGGCGAGCCGGCGGGCATCGGTCCCGAGATCGTCGCCCGGCTCTGCGAGCGGCATCGGGCCACGCCGTTCCCGGCCCGGCTGGTCGTGGTCGGCGATCACGACGTGCTCGTCGAGCGCGCAGCGCGCATCGGCGTCGACGTGCGCTATGCCCGTTACGATCCGCTCGCGTTCACGTCGCACGGCGGTTCGGTCGAGGTCTGGCACCAGCCGCTCGCCGCGCCCACCGTCCCCGGCCACCCCGATCCGACGAACGCGCGCAGCGTGCTGACGATGCTCGAGACCGCGTGCGATGCGTGCGCGACCGGAGCGTTCGGCGCGCTCGTCACCGGACCCGTGCAGAAGAGCGTCTTCAACGATGCCGGCATCCCGTTCATGGGACACACGGAATTCTTCGCGGCGCGCACCGGGACGCCGCGCGTCGTGATGATGCTCGTGAGCGGCGCCGGGCCTGACGCGCTTCGCGTGGCCCTCGTCACCACGCACCTGCCGCTTCGCGCCGTCGCCGACGCGATCACGTCCGCTGCCGTCGTGGAGACGATTGCGATCGTGCGGCGCGAACTGACGGCGCGCTTCGGCATCGACGAGCCGCGCATCGCCGTCTGCGGCGTCAATCCGCATGCCGGCGAAGGGGGACATCTCGGAACCGAGGATCGCGACGTCGTGACGCCGGCGATCGAGGCCGCACGCGCGTCGGGCGTGAACGCGACGGGGCCCGTTCCCGCGGACACCGTTTTCGTGCCGGACATCGCGAGGCGCTTCGACGCGATCGTCGCGATGTATCACGACCAGGGCCTGCCGGTGTTGAAGGCCGCGAGCTTCGGCCACGGCGTCAACGTGACGCTGGGATTGCCCTTCGTGCGCACGTCCGTCGATCACGGCACGGCGCTCGACCTCGCGGCGGACGCGGGGCGCGCACGGAACGCCGACGCGGGAAGCCTCGTGGGCGCCGTCGACCTCGCGATCGCGCTCGCCACGGGGTGATCCCCCACCGGCCGCGCAAGCGCTTCGGCCAGCACTTCCTCGCCGATTCCCACTACGTCGCGCGGATCGTCGATGCGATCGCTCCGAAGCGGGGCGACAACGTCGTGGAGATCGGGCCCGGCCTCGGCGCGCTTACCGGCGCGCTGATCGATTGCGCCGGCCGAATCGCGGCGATCGAGATCGATCGCGATCTTGCCGCGCGCCTGCGCGAGCGCTTCCCGCCGGAGCGCCTCGCGCTGCACGAAGCCGACGCGCTCGCGTTCGACTTCGCGGCGCTCGGCGAAAATCTTCGTGCCGTCGGCAACCTGCCGTACAACATCAGCTCGCCGCTTCTGTTCCATCTCGCGACGTACGAGCCGCGGCTTCGCGACATCCACGTGATGCTGCAGCGGGAAGTCGTCGCAAGGATGAGCGCGGCGCCCGGCACGCCGGACTACGGGCGCCTGGGCGTGATGCTGCAGGCGCGTTTTCGCGTGACTCGCCTGTTCACCGTGCCCCCCGGCGCGTTCCGCCCGCCGCCGCGGGTGGAATCGGCGGTCGCCCGTCTCGTGCCGCTCGGGACCGCCAAGCCGGCGATCGCCGACGAGGCGCTTTTCGCGCGAATCGTCGCAGCGGCGTTCGGGCAGCGCCGCAAGACGCTGCGCAACGCGCTCGCGACCGTTGCGAACGAGCGGGTGCTGCGCGCGGCGGGAATCGATCCCGGCGCGCGCGGCGAAACGCTGTCGGTCGCCGATTACGTGCGGCTCGCGAACGCTGTCGCTCGCGAGCGGTGACGCAACGGTTCAGATGAAAAGCCGCGTCGCCGAGCTCTCGAGCCACGGCACGATCGCGATCAGGATCAGCTGCGCGACGACGATCACGATCAGCGGCGACAGGTCGAGCGTGCCGCCGATCGGCGGCACGACGCGGCGCACCGGCCGCAACACCGGGAACGTCAGCGCATTCAACACGCCCGCGAGCGGGCCGTCGGGTGCCACCCATGACAGGATCGCCTGCGCGAACACGACGACGATCACGAGCCAGAGCAATGCCTTGACGAGCGCGATGATCGTCGCGAGCAGCAGGAACGCGAGCCCGATACCGAACAGCGCGAAGCCGGGCCCGAACGCGAGCTGCAAGGCAAGAAGCCAGGCGAACTGAAACACGAACGCGGCGATGACCGTCGCCCAGTCGATGCCCCGGAAGCCGGGCAGGATCTTGCGCAGCGGCTTCACGATCCAGTCGGTCAACGCCATCACCGCCTGACCCAGCGGATTGCGGAACGGCGCGCGCATCCATTGCATGGCGAGGCGCATCAGAAGCGTGTACGTGAAGAGCCCGAAGAAGACGTCGATCAGGTACGCGAGCGCGTTGTTGAGCATCGAGGCCTCGTCAATCGTTGCCGTACGCGTCGCCGAGCTCCGTCGCCCGCAGGGCGGCCGCCTTGACCGCCAGGACGATGCGCTCGCGCACGCCCGCCGCGTCGAGCACGGCGAGCGCGGCCGCCGTCGTGCCGCCCTTCGACGTCACGTTGGCGCGCAACGTCGCCGGGGCGTCGCTTACCGAACGCGCGAGCCGCATGCTGCCGTCGAACGTCGCGTACGCAAGGCGTCGCGCCTCCTGCGGCGGCAGCCCGAGCTCGACGGCCGCCTGCTCCAGCGCTTCGAGAAAGTAGAACACGTACGCGGGGCCGCTGCCCGACACGGCGGTGACCGCGTCGAGGTCCTGCTCGTCGGCGCACCAGACGATCTCGCCGCATGCTTCGAGCACGTCGACGGCAGGCTGCGCGACCGGCTTCCCTTCCGCCGTTGCGTAAAGCGCGCTGATGCCGGCGCCGACGAGGGCCGGCGTATTGGGCATTGCGCGCACGACGCGCCGATAGCCGCCGAGCCAGCGCGCGATGTCGGCGCAACGCACGCCGGCGGCGATCGTCAGCACGACGGGGATCGCCGCCACGTGCGGCGCAACGGCGCTCACCGCATCGCGCATCTGCTGCGGCTTCACGGCGAAGACGACCATATCGGCACCCGCGAGCGCATCGGCGCCCGGCCCCGGATACAGCGCGACGCCGGGCATGCGCAGGCGCAAGCGCTCGCGCTGCGCTTCGAGCGGCTCGACGATGCGCAGGTCGCGCGCATCGACGCCGCGCGCGAGAAGCCCTCCGGCCAGCGCGGTCGCCATGTTGCCCCCGCCGATGAATGTCGCCTTCACGCCGGTTCCCTTTCCCGCTCGCCGAAGATCGCCCGCCCGACGCGCACCTCGGTCGCGCCCTCGGCGATCGCGATCTCGAGGTCGTCGGTCATCCCCATCGACAGCGTATCGACGGCGAGCCCCGCCGCCGCGCAGGCGTCGCGGCAGCCGCGAAGGACGCGGAACTGCGCGCGAAGCCGGTCGACGTCGTCCGTCGCCTCCGGAATGCCCATGATGCCCCGCAGGCGCAAATTCGGCAGTGTTGCGACGTAGCGCGCGAGTTCGAGCGCTTCGCCGGGCGCGACGCCGTGCTTGGTCGCCTCGCCGCTCGCGTTGACCTGGACGAGCACGTCGAGGGCGGGTCCCGAGGGCGAACGCGCCGCCGACAGGCGCTCGGCGATGCGCGGACGATCGATCGACTCCACCGAGTCGAACGTCGCGGCGGCGTCGCGCGCCTTGTTGCCCTGCAGGGGCCCGATCAGGTGCCAGCGGATGCCGGGCAGGTCGGCAAGCGCGGCCCGCTTGGCCGCCGCCTCCTGGACGTAGTTCTCGCCGAAGGCGCGCTGGCCCAATGCGTGCACGGCGCGCACCGCAGCGGCCGGAAACGTCTTCGACACGGCGAGCAGCCGAATCTCGCCGGGATCGCGATGCGCCGCGCGCGCCGCGTCGGCGATGCGCTGGCGCGTCGCTTGCCACGCTTTCTCGTGCCGTCCCATAATCGAGCGCCATTAGAGCATCAAAACATGGCACATGTATTGCATACTACAGTCCGTTTGTACACCGATCCACTGCCGCCGAGCACCGCGAACCCGGATGAAAACGTTGGTAAACACACTTGAAAACACGGACCGGACGGTTTCGCGGTCGGCCGCGCATTCGGAACGGCTGCGCCCGCTCGACGCCCCGCGGCCCGAAACGCCACGTTCCGACGCGGACCGCGACGTCCCCACCCGGGGCTGATCCATGGACATCACCGAGCTTCTCGCATTTGCGGTCAAGAACAAGGCTTCCGACCTGCACCTCTCGTCGGGATTGCCACCGCTGATCCGCGTCCACGGCGACATCCGCCGCATCAACCTGCCGCCGATGGAGCACGAGGACGTGCACGCCATGGTGTACGACATCATGAGCGATGCGCAGCGGAAGATGTACGAGGAATTCCTGGAGTGCGATTTCAGCTTCGCGGTGCCGAATCTCGCGCGCTTCCGCGTCAACGCGTTCAACCAGCAGCGCGGCGCAGCCGCGGCGTTCCGGACCATTCCATCGAAGGTGCTGTCGCTCGAGGAGCTCAACGCGCCGAAGGTGTTCGCCGACCTCACGGACCGTCCGCGCGGGCTGATCCTCGTGACCGGCCCGACCGGGTCGGGGAAATCGACGACGCTCGCCGCGATGGTGAACCACGTCAACGAGAACGAGTTCGGGCACATCCTCACGATCGAGGACCCGATCGAGTTCCTGCACGAGTCGAAGAAGTGCCTGATCAACCAGCGCGAGCTGGGGCCGCACACGCTGTCGTTCCCGAATGCGTTGCGCGCGGCGTTGCGCGAGGACCCCGACTACATCCTCGTCGGTGAAATGCGCGACCTCGAGACGATCCGCCTCGCGATGACCGCGGCCGAGACCGGGCACCTGGTGTTCGGCACGCTGCACACGAGCTCGGCCGCCAAGACGGTCGACCGGATCATCGACGTATTTCCGGCCGCGGAGAAGGACATGGTCCGCGCGATGCTGTCGGAGTCGCTCGTCGCGGTGATCTCGCAGACATTGATCAAGACCAAGGACGGCCAGGGCCGCGTCGCCGCGCACGAGATCATGATCGGCACCCCCGCCATCCGCAACCTGATCCGCGAGAACAAGGTCGCGCAGATGTACTCCGCGATCCAGACGGGCCAGTCGCTCGGCATGCAGACGCTCGACCAGTGCCTGGTCGACCTCGTCCGTAGAAACGTCATCTCGGCCGCCGAAGCGAGGACGCGCGCCGTCAACAAGGAATTGTTCGGCGCCGCCTGACGCGAAATCGGCGCCCGCAGGGAGCATCGCGATGGAACGAGAACGCGCCACCCGCTTCATCCACGAGCTGCTCGAGCTGCTCGTCAAGGAGAAGGGATCCGACCTGTTCATCACGGCGGGCTTTCCCCCGGCCATCAAGGTCGACGGCAAGATCGGCCCCGTGTCGAAGACGATGCTCTCGCCGCAGCACACGATCGAGCTCGTCCGCAGCGTGATGAACGACAAGCAGGCGGCCGAGTTCGAGTCGACGAAGGAGTGCAACTTCGCGATCGCGCCGCCCGGCATCGGCCGCTTCCGCGTCAACGCGTTCGTGCAGCAGGCGCGCGTCGGCATGGTGCTGCGCACGATCACCACCGAGATTCCGAAGTTCGACGACCTCGGGCTGCCTCCGGTGCTGAAGGACATCATCATGAGCAAGCGCGGCATCATGATGTTCGTCGGCGCGACGGGCGCGGGCAAGTCGACGTCGATGGCGTCGCTCCTCGGCTACCGCAACGAGAACAGCTTCGGCCACATCGTGACGATCGAGGACCCGATCGAGTTCGTGCACGAGCACAAGAACTGCATCGTCACCCAGCGCGAGGTCGGCGTCGACACCGACAACTGGGACATCGCGCTGCGCAACTCGATGCGCCAGGCGCCCGACGTGATCCTGATCGGCGAAGTGCGCGAGAAGAGCACGATGGACTACGCGATCGCGTTCGCCGAGACCGGTCACCTGCTGCTCGCGACGCTGCACGCGAACAGCACGAACCAGGCGCTCGACCGCATCATCAACTTCTTCCCGGAGGAGCGGCGGGCGCAGCTCCTGATGGACCTCTCGCTCAACGTGCGCGCGTTCGTCGCGCAGCGGCTGATCCCGCGCCGCGACGGCAAGGGACGCGTGCCCGCGGTCGAGATCATGCTGAACTCGCCGCTCGTGTCCGACTTGATCTTCAAGGGCGACGTCGGCGGCATCAAGGACCTGATGAAGAAGTCGCGCGAGCTCGGCATGCAGACGTTCGACCAGTCGCTGTTCGACCTCTACGAAGCCGGCCTCATCAGCTACGAAGACGCACTTCGCAACGCCGATTCGCTGAACGACCTGCGCCTCGACATCAAGTTGAAGGGCAAGGAAGCGAAGAACCGCAACATGTTCTCCGGCATCGGCAACCTCGACATCGTCCCCGAGACCGACGAGTAACGGCGACGGACGAGCGTTTCGCGCGCATGAGTGGCGCGCACGATACGTTCGTCCGGTAGAATCAGTCGAAAGCTCGGGAAGGCCGTTCGCTTTCCGCCGGGCAACGCCATGGACGTCACGCCCACCGAGATCAAGCTCCACCAGGCGTCGCGCGTCCTCGAGATCGCGTTCTCGGACGGGCGCCGCTTCCGGCTGCCCTACGAATTTCTGCGCGTTCATTCGCCATCCGCGGAAGTGCGAGGCCACGGCCCCGGCCAGGAGACGCTGCAGACCGGCAAACGTGACGTGACGATCGGCAGCGTCGAGCCCGTCGGCCATTACGCGCTGCGGCCGACGTTCTCGGACGGCCACGACAGCGGCATCTATTCGTGGGACTACCTCCACGACCTGGGCTCGCGGCAGGACGAGCTGTGGCGGCGCTACCTCGAGCGCCTCGCGGCGGCCGGCGCGAGCCGCGAGGCGTCATGACGCAGGGCGCGCACTTCGGCTACGAGCAGGTCACGCCCGCCGAGAAGACGCGCCGCGTGCGCGGCGTGTTCGACTCGGTCGTGCAGAAGTACGACCTGATGAACGACCTGATGTCGGCGGGTATGCATCGGGCGTGGAAGCGCTTCGCGGTCGAGGTTGCCGGCGTGCGCGAAGGCGCGCGCGTGCTCGACCTCGCGGGCGGCACCGGCGATCTCGCACGGCTCTTCGCCTCGCGCGTGGGACCGACCGGCGTCGTCGTGCACACCGACATCAATGGCGCGATGCTCGCCGCCGGGCGCGACCGCCTGATCGACGAGGGCGTCGTGCTGCCGACCGTGCAGTGCAACGCGGAAGCGCTGCCGTTTCGCGCGCGCATCTTCGACTGCGTGTCGATCGGCTTCGGCCTGCGCAACGTCACGCACAAGGAACTCGCGCTCGCCGAGATGGCGCGGGTTCTGATGCCCGGCGGCGTCGCGGTCGTGCTCGAGTTCTCCCGGATCGCGCCCCCGTTGTCGCGCGCCTACGACTGGTACAGCTTCACGGTGCTGCCGCTGCTCGGGCGCCTCGTCGCCAACGACTCGGCGAGCTACCGCTACCTCGCCGAGTCGATCCGGGTGCATCCGGACCAGAAGGCGCTCGCTGCGCTGATGGAACGATCCGGGTTCGACCGCGTCGATTATTACAACCTGGCGGCGGGCGCGGTCGCGCTGCACGTCGGGCGCGTCTACTAGAAAGCGCGCGCCGTGCGGGTTTCCCGGATTGACACGCCGGGGCAAAGGCCGCATATGCCGCCCATCGCCCCGCGCCACGGCGCGGCCGCTCCATTCGGGAGGAACCTCGTGAAACGCCTGTTCGTCATCGCTCTCGCCGCCCTCGCCTCGTTCGCACTCGTGCATGCCGGCCTTGCCGATGCCGCCCGCATGGGCGGCGGCCGCAGCTTCGGCATGCAGCGGAGCATCGTGCCGCCGGCGCCGCGCACCGCGCCGTCCGCCAACGGATTCGCGGGACCGGCCGAGCGACCGGTGATGCCAGCCACGCCCGGCGCGTCGGCATCCCGCGCGGCGCCCGGCGCCGCCGCCGCCACGAACGCGGCATCGCGCGGCTCCCGCTGGCTCGGCCCGATCGCGGGCCTCGCGGCCGGGCTCGGTCTCGCGGCGCTCTTTTCGCACCTCGGGCTCTCCGAAGGTTTCGGCAGCCTCCTTCTCCTGCTGCTCGTCGTCTTCGCCGTCGTCGCGCTCGTGCGCGCATTGGCCGCGCGCCGCGCGGCGTCGCCGCTCCAGTATGCAGGCAACGCGCCTCGCCAGCCGTTCGAGCCGGTCCGTGCGCCGGCGATCGACACGAACTGGGGCGCGCCCGCCGGATCGGCCACGGCGGGAAAGTATCCGCCGGGCTTCGACCCTTCGCCGTTCGTCGCGCAGGCGAAACAGCAATTCAGGCGCGTGCAGGCGGCCTACGACCGGGCCGACCGGACGCTGCTCGCCGACGTCACGACACCCCAGATGTATGCCGAGATTGCGCGCGACCTCGACGCGCGAGGGCCGCAGGTCGCGACCGACGTCGTCACGCTGGACGCCGACGTGGTCGAGGTCGTGCAGGAAGGCGATCGCTACGTCGCGACGATTCGCTTCCACGGCACGCTGCGCGAGGACGGCAATGCCGCGCCGCAGCCGTTCGAGGAGATGTGGCACCTGGTGAAGCCGGTCGACGCCTCGTCCGGCTGGCTGCTCGCCGGCATCCAGCAGGTGGCCTCGCAAGCGTGACACCGGGCACGGCCGCCGCGAACCGCGTGCTCGAGCAGGAGCCTTGGGCGCGTGCCCGGCTCGCCGCGCTCGCGGGTCGCAGTTTCATGCTTCGCGTCGGGCCGGTGGTTGCCGCGTTTCGCATCGCGCCGTCGGGCCATCTCGAGCGCGCGCCCCTCGCCGGACAGACGGCCGACCTCGTGCTCACGCTGTCGCCGTTCAACGTGCCGGCGATGCTCGCCAATCCGGCGCGCTGGAACGAGTTTGTCGTCGCGGAAGGCGACGTCGAACTCGCGGGGGCGCTTCGCGATCTCGCGCGGACGCTTCCGTGGGTCGTCGAGCGCGCGCTCGCGCGACCGTTCGGACCTGTCGTCGGGCAGCGCGTCGCGGACATCGGGCGCGCCGTGCTCGAAATGCCGGAGTATGCAGCCACGCGCGTCGCCGCGAACGTCGGCAGTTATGCGCGCGACGAGGCGCAGCTGCTCGCGCACCCCGCCGACATGCGAGCGCTCGTCGACGACACCGCGCAGCTCGCAGCGCGCATCGACGCGCTCAGCGCTCGCGTCGCCGCGCTCGCCGCGCTCGCCGCGAGGCACTCCGCGCCGCCATCCTGACCGGCGCGAGCGGCGCACGATAACCGCGCACCGGCCCTCGAGGGCGGGCTGCCGCGCGCACGGGCCACCGTACAATCGCCGCCATGCGGCTCGGTCGGCTCATCCGGATCATCGTCGTCGCGCTGCGCCACGGCCTCGACGAGCTGGCGCTCGGCCATCCCCGGCTCGCACCGCTGCGCATCGTCGTCCATTACGCGCTTTTCTGGCGGAACCTGTCCGCGCCGCGCGGCCAACGGCTGCGCGAGGCGCTCGAGGATCTCGGCCCGATCTTCATCAAGTTCGGGCAGATGCTGTCGACGCGCCGCGACATTCTGCCGCCCGACATCGCCGACGAGTTGGCCCTGCTCCAGGATCGCGTGCCGCCGTTCGCCTCGGAGCTCGTCGTCGCGACGATCGTGCGCGTCTTCGGCCGACCCCTCGACCAGGTCTTCAAGGACTTCGACCTCGCGCCGGTCGCGAGCGCGTCGGTCGCGCAGGTGCACTTCGCGGAGTTGCCGGACGGCACGCCGGTCGCGGTCAAGGTGCTGCGCCCGAACATCGGCAACGTGATCGAGCACGACCTCGCGCTGATGCGCACGGCGGCGTCGCTCGTCGAGCGCCTGTGGCGCGAAGGACGACGGCTGCGGCCGCGCGAGGTCGTCGCCGAGTTCGACAAGACGATCCACGACGAGCTCGATCTCATGCGCGAGGCCGCGAACTGCGCGCAGCTGCGGCGCAATTTCCGACTCTCGCCGCTTCTGCGCATTCCCGAGATCTACTGGGACTGGACGGCGAGCGAGATCCTCGTGATGGAACGCATGGCCGGCATCCCCGTCGGGCGCATTCCGGATCTCGTCTCGGCGGGTATCGATTTGAAGCGTCTCGCGCGCGCCGGCGTGGAGATTTTCTTCACGCAGGTGTTCCGCGACGGGTTCTTCCATGCGGACATGCATCCGGGCAACATCTTCGTCGGCGTCGATGCGGCGAACTTCGGCAAGTACGTCGCGCTCGACTTCGGGATCATGGGCACGCTGTCCGAGCGCGACAAGGGCTACCTCGCGAAGAACTTCCTGGCGTTCTTCCGTCGCGACTACCACCGCGTCGCGATGACCCACGTGGAGTCGGGCTGGGTGCCGGCGAATACGCGGATCGACGAGCTGACGAGCGAGATCCGCGTCGTCTGCGAGCCGATCTTCGACCGCCCGCTCAAGGAGATCTCGCTCGGCAAGGTGCTCGTGCAGCTGTTCCGCGCGTCGCGCCGCTTCAACGTCGAGATCCAGCCGCAGCTCGTGCTGTTGCAGAAGACGCTGCTCAACGTCGAGGGGCTCGGGCGCCAGCTCGATCCGGATCTCGACCTGTGGGTCACGGCCAAGCCGTTCCTCGAGCGCTGGATGGAGGACCAGATCGGCTTTCGCGCGCTGCAGCGGCGCGTGTTCGCCGAGGCGGCGTCGCTGGTCGAGACGCTGCCTGAGCTGCCGCGGCTCCTGCACCAGCGGTTGTCGGCGCCGCCCGCCGCGTCCGACGTCGTGCTGCGTGCGCTCACGCTCGCGCAGCAGTCGCGGAACCGCTGGCTCGGCGTCATTGCAGCACTGCTGACCGCGATCGTCGTGCTGCTTCTCGTGCAGCGGTGACCGCCTTCGATCCGCTACAATCCGCCGCGCCGACAAACTTCGCCCAGCAAAGGAGCCGTGCGCCGGTGGCGCTGCTCGACATACAGGGTGTCACCCGACGCTTTGGAGACTTCACCGCCGTCGACAACGTAAGCCTCACCGTCGAGCCCGGGGAGTTCTTCACGTTGCTCGGGCCGTCGGGCTGCGGCAAGACGACGCTGCTGCGGATGATCGCCGGCTTCGATCTGCCCGACGCCGGACGCATTCTGCTGAACGGCCAGGACCTTGCCGACACGCCGCCGGAACTGCGCCCGGTGCGCACGGTGTTCCAGAGCTACGCGCTGTTCCCGCACATGACGGTCGAGGGCAACGTCGCGTTCCCGTTGCAGATGGCGCGCGTGCCGGCCGGCGAGCGCAAGGCGCGCGTCGAAGGCGCGCTCGAAGACGTGCGGCTCACCGGCTTCAACAAGCGGTACCCGCACGAGCTCTCGGGAGGACAGAAGCAGCGCGTCGCGATCGCACGTGCGCTCGTCACGCATCCGACGATGCTGCTGCTCGACGAGCCGCTCGCCGCGCTCGACGCGAAGCTGCGCGAGGACCTGTCGATCGAGCTCATCAACCTGCAGAAGGAAGTCGGCATCGCGTTCGTCTACGTCACGCACGACCAGAGCGAGGCGCTCGCGCTGTCGCACCGGATCGCGGTGATGAACCGCGGCCGCATCGAGCAGCTCGACGAGCCGTCGAAGATCTACGGCTTTCCCCTTACGCGCTTCGTCGCCGACTTCATCGGCCACTGCAACCTGCTGTCGGGACCCGTGCGCGAGCGCGACGGCGATCTCGCGATCGTCGACGTGGAGGGACTCGGATCAGTGCGCGTCGCGACCCAGGTGGCCGTCGCGCAGGGCGGGCGCGGAACGGTGGCGCTTCGGCCCGAGAAGATCCGCATCGCGGCCGAGGCGCCGGCGGGGGTTAAGGACCCCCACGCTGCGCTGCCCCCAGGGGGGGCGCAACTCGCGGCTCGGGGCGGCCCTTCGCCGCTCGTGCCCGACCCCCACGCTGCGCTGCCCCCAAGGGGGGCGCAACTCGTGCCCGACAACCACTTTCTCGGCACCGTGCACGACCTGCTGTATATGGGCGACGTGACCGTCTATCGCGTCGGCACGCCGGGCGGCGCGATCGTCGAGGCGCTGCTCGCCAACTCGCAGAGTGGCCGCGCGAAGTTCTTCGAGGTGGGCGACGCGGTCGAGGTGAGTTGGCCCGTCGGCGCCGGCCACTTCATCGCCGAGTGACGCATGGCCGCGAGCGCCCCTGGCTCCGACCCGCGTTCCGCCCAGGGAACCGCGATGGGCGCACGCGACGCCCGTGACGGCGCCGGCAGTCGGCGCGCCTCGTTCGCGCGCTGGCTGGTCGGCGGCCCGCCGCTCCTGTACCTGCTCGTGTTCTTCGCCGCGCCGACGCTGATCATGGTCTTCGCGTCGTTCCGCTCGCCCGGCGAGTTCGGCGGCCTCGCGCCGATCGTCGACGAAGCGGGCAAGCTCGACCTCAACGTCGACAGCTACGTCCGCTTCGTCACCGAGCCGGTGTTCATGCGCGTGTTCGTCAAGTCGGCATGGTATGCGCTGCTGACGACGCTCTTCTGCCTGCTCCTCGCGTATCCGCTCGCGACGCTGATCGCGAAGAGCTCGAAGAAGTATCGCGACCTCCTGCTCCTGCTCGTGATCCTGCCTTTCTGGAGCAACTTCCTGATCCGCATCTACGCGTGGATGATCATCCTTGGGCCGAACGCGGCCCTCGCCAAGGTCGTCAACGGGACGCTCGCGCTCTTCGGCGCGGGCCCGGTGCCGCTGCTTTTCAGCGCGTTCGCCGTGCTCGTGTGCCTCGTCTACGTGCACCTGCCCTTCATGGTGCTGCCGCTCTACGCGAACCTCGAGAAGCACGACCGCGCGCTGCTCGACGCGGCGCAGGACCTCGGCGCGAATGCCTGGCAGCGCTTCTGGCGGATCACGTTCCCGCTGTCGCTTCCCGGCGTATTCGCGGGCGCCGCGCTGGTGTTCATCCCGGCGCTCGGGATCTTCGCGATTCCCGACATCCTCGGCGGGCCCGAGGACACGCTGATCGGCAATTTGATCAAGCAGCAGTTCCTGGAGACGCGCGACTGGCCGTTCGGCAGCGTGCTTTCGATCGTCCTCACCGTCGCGGCGCTCGTGCTCGCCGGTGCCGCGGCGTGGGTCGGCCGCCGCGGAGCTGCACGTGCGTAGGGCTCCCGTTGCGCTCACCGCCGCCGCGATGCTCGCGTACGCGTTCCTGTACGTGCCGCTGCTGATCGTCGTCGTCTACTCGTTCAACGATTCGCGGCTCAATGCCGAGTGGGTCGGCTTCACGCTCGACTGGTATCGGACGCTCGCCCACGACGACGCGATGCTGCAGGCGGCCGGCAATTCGCTCGTCATCGGCATCGTCGCGAGTGCCGTATCCACCGTGCTCGGCACGCTCGCGGGACTGGCGATGCACCGTTTCCGGCTTCGCCTGCTGCCGATCCTGATCGTCGCGCCGATCGCGATTCCCGAGATCCTGATGGGCGTGTCGCTGCTGATCTTCTTCGTCCTTTTGAACTTCACGCTGGGGCTCGTGTCGGTCGCACTGGCGCACATCGCGTTCTGCATCGGGTTCGTCGCCATCGTCGTCCGCGCGCGCCTCGCCGGCATGGACGAGACGCTCACCGAGGCCGCGCGCGACTGCGGCGCATCCCCGGTCGACGCCTTCCGCTACGTGACGCTGCCGCTCATCATGCCCGGCGTGATCGCCGGGGCGCTGATGGCCTTCACGCTGTCGATCGACGACTTCGTGATCACGTTCTTCACCGCCGGCGCCGGCACCGTGACGCTGCCGCTCGTGATCTACTCGATGATCAAGATCGCGGTGACGCCGGAAGTGAACGCCGTGTCCACGCTGCTGATGCTGCTCACGCTGCTCCTGATCGTCATCGCCGCCAAGGTGTCGCCCACCCTTCTTCGCTCACAGGAGGACACATGACCCTGCTCGTCCGCCCGCTCGCAGCGGCCTTCGCCGCCTTTCTCGCCTTCGCGGCGCCGGCGCAGGCCCGCGACCAGCTGCACCTCTACAACTGGAACAATTACATCTCCGACGAGACCGTCAAGCGCTTCGAGACGGCCTGCCAGTGCGACGTCGTGCAGACGTACTACTCCGACAACGAGGAGCTCCTCGCGAAGCTCGCCGCCGGCGCTAAGGGCTACGACGTGCTCGTGCCGACGTCCAACGCCGTGCAGGCGCTGATCCGCGGCAAGCAGCTGAGGCCGCTCGACAAGGCGGCGATCCCGAACATCAAGAACGTCGATCCCGCCTACCTCGACACGTCGTTCGATCCCGGCAACCAGTATTCGGTCCCCTACGCGATGTCGACGACCATCATCGGCTACAACGACGTCAAGATGAAGGAGCTCGGGCTTCCCACCGACACCTGGGCCGTCATCTTCGATCCGAAGTACCTCGAGAAGGTGAAGGGCCGCGTCACCGTGCTCGACAGCGCGAACGAGCTCTTCGCGGCCGCGCTCAAGTACCTGGGCTATTCGGCCAACGACGTCGACCCGAAGCACTGGGACGAAGCGGCCGCCGTGATCAGGAAGGCGAAGCCGTACTGGGCGGCGTTCAACGCGTCGTCGTACATCAAGGAGCTCACCGTCGGCAACATCTGGCTCGTGCACGGCTACTCGAACGACATCTTTCAGGCGAACCAGGACGCGCAGGCCGCCGCGCGGCCCTTTCACATCCTGCAGGGAATCCCGAAGGAAGGTGCCGTGCTCGCGGTCGACAACATGGTGATCGACAAGAACGCGCCGCGCCCCGATCTCGCGCTCAAGTTCATCAACTTCATGCTCGACGGACGCAATTCGGCCGACCTCACGAACCTGATCGGCTCGGGCAATCCCAACAAGGACGCGATGCGCTACATCAAGCCGGAGATCCTCAAGCTGCCGGCGGTCTTCCCGCCGCCCGAATTCCAGAAGAAACTCGAGCAATTGAAGGACCTGACCGTCGCGCAGCGGCGGCTGCGCAACAAGCTGTGGACCGAGATCAAGGCGTCGAAGTGAAAGCCGCGACGTGACCTGCCGGGCGCCAATGCTTCCGATCCTACGTCGCAAGCCATGACCGATTCGCCGGCGACGGCCCGATCGCGTCCGACGCGGCTGCCGCACGTGCTGGCCATGCTCTATGGCTTCGCTATCGTCTACGCGTCGCTCGAGCCGTTCTCGCCGTGGCTGGCGCCGCCTCCGGGCACGCCGTTCTTCCTGTTCGGGCCTCCGGCGCGATGGGTACGTAGCGACATCGTCCTGAACGTCGCCGCGTACGTGCCGTTCGGGCTCTTCGTCGCGCTTCTGCACCGCGGCGCTTCCCCCGTGCGCCGCATCGCGTGGGGCGTCGCGATCGGCGGGTCGATCTCGTTCGCGATGGAGTCGCTGCAGATGTACATCCCGCCGCGCGTGTCGAGCGTGAACGACCTCGTCACCAACACGGCAGGCGCGCTCGTCGGCGCCATCCTCGCGACGCTGATTGCGCGCAGCGACCGCGCGCGCCGTGTCATCTATCGTGCACGCGGCCGCCTGTTCCTCCCCGGGCACCTCGGGGACATCGGCGTCGGCCTCCTGCTGCTCTGGTTCGTCGCGCAGATGAATCCCGGGATTCCGCTCTTCGCGATGGCGTTCGACAACGATACGGTGACGGCGATCGGAGCGAGCATCGTTGCGACGCCCGCGCCGCACGACAGCGCCGATTCGCTGGTGCAGGCAGCTGCGAGCGCGTTCCAGGTGCTTGGAGTCGGCCTGTTCGTCGCGCTGCTCCTTCGTCGCCGCCGCTACGCGGGGACGATCGTCGTCGCGATGATCGTCGGCGCACTCTCATTGAAGGCGTTCGCGGCGCTGGTGATGCTGAAGCCCAATGTATGGCAGACGTGGGTGAGGCCGCCGATGCTCGCGGGCATTGCGGCGGGCGCGCTGCTGTTGCGTGTCGCAATCGCGCTGCCGAGGCCGGTGCAGGTCGCCGTTTGCGCGATCGCGCTGTTGTCCGCACTCGGCGCCCCGGTGCTGGCGCCGGAGACGCTGACGGGCTCCGTGCCGACGGCGCTGTTCGACTGGCGTTACGGGCAGCTTCTGAACTACAACGCGCTGACGCGCGTGGCACTACTGCTGTGGCCGGTGCTGACGGCGCTGTGGCTCTTCGTGCTGGCCGGACGTCCCGCGTGGGGCAAGCCCGCCGATTCGGCGTAGTGCGCTAATCTCGTCCGATGACGCCCCGCACGACCGAGCGGCTGACCGTTCAGGGATCCGCCGGCCCGATCGAAGTCGTCCGCAACGTGCCGGGCCCGGCGCCGCGAGGGCTGGCGCTCGTCTGTCATCCGCATCCGCTGCAGGGCGGCTCGCTCGACAACAAGGTCGCGCAGACGCTCGCCAAGACTTTTTTCGCGCTGGGATACGTCGCCGTCCGCTTCAACTTCCGCGGCGTCGGACAATCGGCCGGCGCGTTCGACGAGGGAATCGGCGAGACCGAGGACGCGCTCGCGGTGCTCGCCGACGCCCGGGCGCGCTTCGGCGAATCGCTGCCGCTCGCGCTTGCCGGCTTCTCGTTCGGCGCCTTCGTGCAGACGCGCGTCGCCGAGCGTGTCGAGGCCGCGGGCCTCGTCCTCGTCGGCGCGGCCGTCAATCGCTTTCCGCTGCAGCACGTCGCGGCCGGCACGATCGTCATCCACGGCGAGCAAGACGACGTCGTTCCCCTTGCGGACGTGTTCGCCTGGGCGCGGCCGCAGCAATTGCCGATCGTCGTGTTTCCCGGCTGCGGCCATTTCTTCCACGGCCGGCTGCCGCAACTGCAGCGGATGGTGACGGCGTTGTGGCCCGCGCATCGGGAAGAACCGCGATGAACGGCGCGGCGATGCCCGAAGCGGCGCTCGCGTCGACGCACGCGCAGGACGGCGCGCCGATCCTTCGCGTCGAGGGACTGCGCAAGCGCTACGGCGATCACGAGGTCGTCCGCGGACTGTCGTTCTCGATCCGCCGCGGCGAATGCTTCGCGCTGCTCGGTCCCAATGGCGCCGGCAAGACGACGACGTTGCGCTGCTGCCTCGGTCTCATCGACCCGGATGGCGGAACCATCGAGCTCCTCGGCGAGCCGGTGCCGAAGGCGGCACGCGAGGCGCGGATCCGCGTCGGGGTCGTGCCGCAAATGGACAATCTCGATCCCGACTTCACGGTGCGGGAGAACCTGCTGATCTACGGGCGCTACTTTCGGCTTCCGAACCGCCAGCTCGACGCGCGCATTCCCCAGTTGCTCGAATTCGCCGGTCTTGCCGGCAAGGCAGCGACGTCGATCCGCACGCTGTCGGGCGGCATGAAGCGCCGCCTCACGCTCGCGCGCGCGCTCGTGAACGATCCCGACCTGCTGATTCTCGACGAGCCCACGACCGGCCTCGACCCTCAGGCCCGCCACCTCATCTGGGATGGGCTGCGGCAGCTCCTGAAGCAGGGCAAGACGATCCTGTTGACGACCCACTTCATGGACGAGGCGGAGCGGCTCGCCTCGCGTCTCGCCGTCATCGACCACGGGACGATGATCGCGTGCGACACACCGCGCGCCTTGCTCGCCGCGCACGTCGAGCCGGAGGTCGTCGAGGTGTACGGCGAGGCGGCCCGGACCTGGGCCGAGACGCGCGGGCGGGCGCTCGCGTCGCGCCTCGAGCTCGCCGGCGAGACCGCGTTTTGCTACGCGAACGACGCGGCGCCGCTCCTGGCCGACCTGGCGACGCACGCCGGCGTGCGCTACCTGCACCGGCCGGCGAACCTCGAGGACCTCTTCATCAAGCTGACCGGTCGCGAATTGCGCGACTGAGCACCGGTGGCGCGAGCGATCAACCCCTACGCTCGTACGGCCAGCGGCAATGTCGCGCCCCTCGGGGTCATCACCGGGGCGGCGACGGGCCTGAGTCAGCCGGGTTTCCTCGGACCGGCACCGCGGGGGTCGGGCCGCCGCCCCCGCCACCCCCGCCGCCACCGCCTCCCGTGTCGACGCAGCCCATTCCGACGTTGAGCGAGTGGTCGCTGCTGGCGCTTCTGGTGCTTCTGGCGACGGTGGCGGCGATCCGGTTGCGCCGTCGCTGACGCACGCTTTCGAACCTGCCGTGTGAGCAAGGGCCCGGCGCGAGCCGGGCCTTTGTCTTCGCGTTGCCGAACGGGAAAGCGTTAGCCACGGCCGTGTAAAGTAGCCGCGTCGTGTCCGCAACGTAGCGGCCACGCGAAAGATTGATCGGATGACATCCGCCCTCGCGTTGAAACGCGTGCTGCAGCCGCCGCGACCCTCGCTGCGCTTCGTGCCGGTGTGGCGGCGCAACCTGCTGGTCTGGCGCAAGCTCGCGATCGCCAGCGTGCTCGGCAACATCGCCGATCCGCTGCTCTACATGCTCGCGCTCGGCTATGGCATCGGCGCGATGGTCGGCGAGGTGGGCGGGATGTCGTATGTCGCCTTCATCGGCACCGGCATGGTCTGCCAGAGCGCGATGTTCACGTCGAGCTTCGAGGGCATGTACTCGGCGTTCTCGCGGATGCACGTGCAGCGGACGTGGGAGGCGATCATCAATGCGCCGATCGCGCTCGACGACGTCGTGCTCGCCGAATGGATCTGGTGCGCGACCAAGGCGGTGATGTCCACGGCGGCGATTCTCGTCGTGATCGTCGCCCTCGGCTTCGGCCACACATGGCTTGCGCTGTGGGTGTTGCCGCTCGGGTTCCTCGTCGGACTTTGTTTCGGCGCGTTCGGCCTCGTGATGAACTCGCTCGCGCCCGGCTACGACTTCTTCACCTATTTCTTCACGCTGGTGCTGACGCCCATGCTGCTCTTTTCCGGCGTCTACTTCCCCGTGGACCAGATGCCGGGGTGGCTCGCGACGATTGCGTCGGCGCTGCCGTTGAAGCACGCGATCGACATCGCGCGGCCCCTGATGCTCGGCCGCGTTCCCGACCAGATCGGCGTGCACGTCGCGGTGATCGCGGCATACGCGCTCGTCGCCTACTATGCGGCGCTCGCGCTCACGCGGCGGCGCCTGCTCAAGTGAGACCGCTTCACAGCCCTTGATGGGGAGGTGCGATGGATCATGCGATGACGACGACCGCGTTCACGCTGGACGGCTTCCGGATCGTGCGCAATTTCGGTGTCGTGCGCGGCATCATGGTCCGCTCGCGCTCGATCTTCGGTTCCGTCGGCGGCGCGCTGCAGACGCTGGTTGGCGGCAACATCTCGCTCTTCACGAGCCTCTGCGAGAGAACGCGGGCCGAGGCGTTCGACCTGATGCTCGCGCATGCGGCGCAACAGGGCGCGAACGCGGTCGTCGGCGTCCGCTACGATGCCACGGAGGTGATGAACGGCGTCACCGAGGTGCTCTGCTACGGCACGGCGGTCGTCGTCGAGCGGGCGTAGCGGGCCGCGACGTCGAGTCGATGTACGCCGCGGTCAAGACGCTGCACATCGTCTTCATGGTGTCCTGGTTCGCCGGGCTCTTCTACCTGCCGCGCCTCTACGTCTACCACGCGATGACGCCGGCCGACGATCGCGCCGGCATCGAGCGGTTCAAGGTGATGGAGCGCAAGCTCTACTTCGGCATCATGACGCCGTCGGCCGCGCTGACGATCGCGTTCGGGCTGTGGCTTTGGCTCGGCTTCGGGATCGCGGGCGGGTGGCTGCACGTGAAGCTCGCGCTCGTGCTGGTGCTGGTCGCGCTGCACGTCTATCTGGGCCGGCTGCGTCGGGACTTCGCCGACGATCGCAATCGCCACGACCACGTGTTCTACCGCTGGCTGAACGAGATCCCGGCGCTGCCGCTGCTCGTGGCGATCATCTGGCTCGTCGTCGCCAAGCCCTTCTGACGGTGGCGGGTATGCCATGACGGAGCGGTTCTTCGCGCCGTGTCCGCGCGGCCTCGAAGCGACGCTCGCCGCGGAGATCGGGACGATCGGCGCGAGCGACGTCATGGCGGCCGACGGCGGCGTCGCTTTCTCGGGCGAGCGGGACATCGTCTATCGCGCGAACCTCGAGTCGCGGATCGCGAGCCGGATTCTCTGGCGGGTCGGCGACGGCGCGTACCGCGACGAGCGCGACGTCTACGCGCTGGTCCGCGCGATCGACTGGACGCGCCACTTCCGGCCGGAGCGGACGCTGCGCGTCGACGTCGCCGCGACGCGCTCACCGCTTGCGAGCCTCGAATTCGCGACGCTCAAGGTCAAGGACGCGATCTGCGACCGCTTTCGCGATGAGCGGGGCGTGCGTCCGTCGGTCGACAAGCGCGCGCCCGACGTGCGCGTGTACGCGTATCTGACGGAGCGCACGGCGACGATCTACGTCGACACGTCCGGCGAGCCGCTCTTCAAGCGCGGCTACCGGCGCGACGCCGACGAGGCGCCGCTGCGCGAGAACCTGGCGGCGGGACTGCTCGCGCTCGCCAGCTGGTCGCCCGCGCAGCCGCTACTCGACCCGATGTGCGGCAGCGGAACGATCGTCGCCGAGGCCGCCCAGATCGCGGCCGCGCGCGCCCCCGGCCTGTCGCGCACGTTCGGTTTCCAGAAGCTCGCGTGGTACGACGGCCCGACATGGCAGCGAATCCGGCAGCGGGCGCGGGACCGCCTGCGCGAAGCGCCGGCCGCCGCGTCGATCGTGGCGAGCGACCTCGCCGGTGCGGCCGTCGCGCGCACGGCGTCGACGCTCCGCGCCGCCCAGGTCGACGGCTTCGTCCGCGTCGAGGTTGCGGATGTCCTGACCCGTTCTGCACCTGCGCCGACCGGACTGCTGCTCGCAAACCCGCCCTACGGCGTCCGCCTCGCCAACGCGGCGGAGCTTGCCGCCTTCTACCCGCGGCTCGGCGACGCGCTGAAGCAACGCTTCCCCGGCTGGACCGCCGGACTTTTCACCGGCGACCTGCGCCTCGCCAAGCTGATCGGACTCAAGCCCGAGCGCCGCATTCCGCTGTGGAACGGCGCGCTCGAATGCCGCCTCTTCCTGTTCCGGCTCGTCGAGGGCGCGATGCGCCGATGATAAAATCGAACCCGCCCGCTCGATTCCGATTTCGTCCTGTCCAGCGCACGATGCCGTTTCTTCCCGCACGCCATTACGTGTCCGATCACACGCGCTTCATCGAGGAGCTTCTGCAGAAGAAGCCCGCGATCGAGACGTCGCGGCGCATCGGCCGCAAGATCTGGTGGGACAAGCGGCCCGCGGAGGTCGAGGCGCAGCGCGAGATGAACGCAGAACAGGTGCCGCAGAAGGGGTACGTCTACTACTCGCTCAAGTAGCGGGGCTCGCGCTCCCGTAGATGAAATAGCGCGGCGTCTTTGCGATCTGCGCGGCGAACCCGCATGCGGCGAGTCGTGCGCCGAGTGTCGAGGGCTCCCAGAAGACCTTCACGATTTGGAACTCGCGCCCGTCGTCGAGCCGTCGCGTCGCGATGCCCGCCTCCTTGTCGGGCGTCGCATGGTCGATCGCGTGCGAGGTCGGGTCGTGCGCCGAATCGACGAGCCAGGCGATGCCCTGTGGCGCGAGGGCGCGCCGCACCATGTCCCAGAATGCGTCGAACCGCGCGTGCGGCACGTGCGACAGCCAGAAGCCCATGAAGACGAGGTCGTACGCTGACTGCGACTCGAACGTGAACAGGTCGGCCTGCACGTAGTCGACGTTCGCCGAGCCGACGCGGTCGCGGTTGATCGCGATCACTTCGGGAGCCGCGTCGACCGCCGTCACGTGAGCCACGCGGGGTGCGATGTGCCGCGTGCACAGTCCCGTTCCGCACGCGAGCTCGAGCACGCGCGAGGGCCGCTGCCGCTCGAGCATCCCGACGATCTCCCGCTCGACTTGCGCGACGTCGGCATGCCAGGCGGCGTTGTCGAAAGCGCCCCGGTCGAAGCGGCCCGTGCGCAGCCACCACGCGTCGTATTCGGCAGCGCGTGCCCGGTAGTACGCGATCTGATCGTCGAGGAGCCGTCGTTCGGGCGCCGGCGTATCCTTGTGGCCGTTGGTGCCGTTCATGCCGCCCATAGCATACCGCCTCGAGAGCCTCGCGCACGGCCGCGCGAACAATCTCAACCTGCTGCGGATGGTCGCGGCGACCATGGTGGTGGTCTCGCATTCGTATGCGCTCCTGGGACGGGCCGGCGACGAGCCGTTCGTCGCGATGAGCCGGGCGAGCATCGACGCGGGGACGATCGGCGTCATCACGTTCTTCGGCATCAGCGGCTTCCTCATCGCACAGAGCCTCGAGCGCACGCCGTCGCTCGTCCGCTACGCGAGCGCGCGCGCGCTGCGGATACTTCCCGGCCTCTATCTCGCGAAGCTCTTCTGCGTCGTCGCGGTCGGCTGGACGGTGACGATGCTTCCGTCGGCGGCCTACTGGACGGACGCGGGCACATGGTCGTTTCTGTTCGGCACGCCGTTCCTCGGCCTGCGCGATCGTCTGCCCGGCGTATTCGCGACCCTCCCCTATCCGCTCGCGGTCAACGGCTCGCTGTGGACGATTCCCGTGGAAATCTGGTGCTACGCGGCCGCGGCGACGATAGCGGTCGTCGGCTTCGGGCGCAGCGCCGTGCTCTACACGGCGCTTTTTGCCGCCGCGATCGTCGTTCACGCGGGCTTTCCGGACACGACGCGCGAGCTGATGCCTTCCGGAGGCTACGGCAAGATCCCGGAGTTGATTGCGAGCTTCTTCTTCGGTGCCTGGCTCTTTGTCGGTCGGCGCCTGATTCCCGTGTCGCTGCCGGCGGCGGGCATCGTTGCGCTGCTCGCCGTGGTTTCATCGTGGGTCCCGTCCATCGCGCCCGCGTGCCATTTCCTGGGCATCCCGTACATCGCGCTCGTCGCCGCCTATCACCCGCGCCTGCTGTGGCGCCGCTATCTCGGGTTCGGTGATTACTCGTACGGAACGTACGTGCTCGCCTTTCCGATCCAGCAGCTGCTGATCTGGCGTTTCGGACCGCTGCAACCGCCGATGCTGTTCGCGCTGACGATGGTGGTCACGCTACCGCTCGCGATGCTTTCCTGGCACTTCGTCGAGGCACCGGCCCTCGCGCTCAAGTCGACGCTCGCCGGTTACCGGGTGCACTTCTCGGCCCGCGCACGCAACGTGCGATAGGCCGTCGCCGCTGCCTAGCGGCGCCGCATCACGACGAGATCGTGATGCAGGATGTAGCCGGGAAGCACGTGCAGCACGTCGAAGTGGCGGCCCCAGACGCGCCGCACGTAGTCGGCGTCGTGGTAGACATTCACGTACTCGCCACGGTGCTCGGCATGGCCGTCGAGCTGCGAATTGGCGCCGCTCACGACGAGGCCTTCGCGCGCGACGCGCTCGCAGGTGCGCCGGTATTCGTCGGGCGGCAGGCGCGAGAACTCGATCGCCGTGCGGCCGTGCGTCGTCATGAGCAGGATCGCGCCGGGCTTCGCCACGCGCGCGAGCTCGTCGAGCCAGCGCAGCTGCATCGCCTCCCGCAGGTGCGTGAACACCGACAGGCCGTAGACGACGTCGAAGCTCTCCCGCTCGAAGGGAAGCGGCGGCGAAAGGCGCGACGTCACGAACGTGCCCGGCAGGTTGGCCGCACACCAGGCGACGTTGTCGCTGTCGATGTCGCATCCAACGAGCGTGTGCGCGCGCTCCGACGGAAAGTGCCGCGCGAGCCGACCGCAACCGACGCCCCAGTCGAGCACGCGCTCGGATTCATGCAAATGGCGACCCGCCAGCTCGGCGAGCACGCGATCGAGGCGATGATAGTCGGTCGCGCCCGAGACGAGAAAGCCGCGCGCGTCGCGATCGCCGATGACGCGGAAGCGCCGGTCCTCGTCGGGAATGTTCGCCTGTCGTGCCGGATCGGGCAGGAACCACGCGTCGCGTCCGCGCTCGATCGCCGGCGTGTCCGGCGTGCTGCGCCGGATCTCGAGAACGCCACCGGGGTAGGGGTCGGGCAGGTCGTCAATCTCGCCCTCGAAGCCGCAGTTCGACGCGCCTTCGCGCTGCCAGAACACGGCGCCCACGTCCTCGCGCAAAAGCGGATAGGCGAGACGATCGAAGCGTCGCCCGTTCACCGTGAACCAGCCCTGCGGCGGCTCACGATCGGTGAGCGGCATGGACCAGCCGGCGGCTGCGAAGCGACGGCCTTCGATCGTCAC
>DATIEN010000004.1:0-10124 GCA_035455705.1 Casimicrobiaceae bacterium
CATTTCGTCGCGATCCTTGCCTGCCGCGCGCACCTTGACGAGCATCAGCTCGCGCTCGATGTGGTTGCCTTCGGTCAGGTCGACGACCTTCACGACCTCGACGAGCTTGTTCAGCTGCTTCGTGATCTGCTCGATCACGTCGTCGGAGCCGCTCGTGACGATCGTCATCCGCGACATCGTGGGATCCTCGGTCGGCGCGACCGTCAGCGACTCGATGTTGTAGCCCCGTGCGGAGAAGAGGCCCGAGATCCTCGACAGGGCGCCCGCCTCGTTCTCCACGAGAATCGACAGGATGTGGCGCACGGCTACAGCTCCTCGGCGAGGATCATCTCGGTGAGCCCCTTCCCGCCCGGGACCATCGGGAACACGTTCTCGGTCTGGTCGGTGATGAAATCGAGGAAGACGAGCCGCTCCTTCTGCGCGAGTGCCTCGCGCAGCGCCCCCTCGACGTCGCGCGGATGCTCGATCTTCATGCCGACGTGGCCGTAGGCCTCGGCGAGCTTCACGAAGTCGGGCAGCGCGTCCATGTACGACTCCGCGTAGCGGTTGCCGTAAAAGAACTCCTGCCACTGCCGCACCATGCCCATGTAGCGGTTGTTGAGGTTCACGATCTTGACCGGCAGGTGGTACTGCTTGCAGGTCGACAGTTCCTGGATGCACATCTGGATCGACGCCTCGCCGGTGACGCAGACGACCTCGGCGTCGGGATTGGCGAGCTGCACGCCCATCGCGGCCGGCAGTCCGAAGCCCATCGTGCCGAGGCCGCCGGAATTGATCCAGCGCCGCGGCTTGTCGAACCGGTAATACTGTGCGGCCCACATCTGATGCTGCCCGACGTCCGACGTCACGAACGCCTGCCCGCGCGTCAGCTCGTAAAGCTTCTCGATCACGAACTGCGGCTTGATGAGCTTGCTCGCGCGGTCGTAGCGCAGGCAATCCTTGCGCTGCCACTCCTTGATTTCGGCCCACCATGCCTTGAGAGCCGCGGAATCGTGACGCGCGGGCGCCGATTCGACGAGCTTCACCATCTCGGCGAGCACGTCGCCCACGTACCCGACGATCGGAACGTCGACGCGCACGCGCTTGGAGATCGACGAAGGATCGATGTCGATGTGGATGATCTTGCGGTCGGCGCGGTAGAAATGCGCGGGATCGCCGATCACCCGGTCGTCGAAGCGGGCGCCGACCGCGAGCAGCACGTCGCAGTTCTGCATCGCCATGTTCGATTCGTAGGTGCCGTGCATCCCGAGCATGCCGGTGAACTGCGGGTCGGTGCCGGGGAAGCCGCCGAGGCCCATCAACGTGTTCGTGCAGGGGAAGCCGAGCAGCCGCACGAGACGTGTGAGCGTTTCCGACGCGTCGTTCAAAACGACGCCGCCGCCGGTATAGACCATCGGCCGCTTCGCCTCGAGCAGGAGCTGGACGGCCTTCTTGATCTGCCCGGCGTGGCCCTTGGTCACCGGGTTGTACGAGCGCAGCGAGATGGTCTTCGGGTAGGCGAACGGCGCCTTCGCCTGGGTCACGTCCTTCGGGATGTCGACGACGACGGGACCGGGGCGGCCGGTCGCCGCGAGATAGAACGCCTTCTTCATCGTGACGGCGATGTCCGCGACGTTCTTCACGAGGAAATTGTGCTTGACGCACGGCCGCGTGATGCCGACGGTGTCGCATTCCTGGAACGCGTCCTGGCCGATGGCCGCGGTCGGCACCTGCCCGGTGATGATGACGAGCGGTATCGAATCCATGTACGCGGTCGCGATGCCGGTCACGGCGTTCGTCACGCCCGGCCCCGACGTGACGAGCGCGACGCCGATCCTGCGCGACGAGCGCGAATAGCCGTCGGCGGCGTGCACGGCGCCCTGCTCGTGGCGCACCAGCACGTGCTTGACGCGCGTCTGCTTGAAGAGCTCGTCGTAGATGTTGAGGACCGCTCCGCCGGGATAGCCGAAGACGTAATCGACGCCTTCTTCCTGGAGACAGCGGATCAGGATTTCCGCACCCGTCAATTCCATAAGTCCACGCCTCGATAGATGCCGTCGCGGCGTCGCCGCGCACGGTGCTCGTGAGTCCGTCGCACTCGAATGGAGCGCGCGCCCGCCAAGGCTCGATCGGGTAGAAAGCCGCGAATGGGCAACCGGGCCGTCTCCAGGGAGGCTCGTTGGCGCTTGTGGCGCCGCTGAGGGAGGTTCGTCGGCCCTTGCTGCAATACAGCAACCGGACCTTTCGACCCGGAAGATAAGACGGTACCGGCAATGCAGCCCCTGGTCAAGTACGGTTTGCTACGGTGCAGCATCGCGGAACGCGCGCCGGGCACCCGCGGGCGTGCGCCTATAATCGCCGCCGCAAAAGGAAGGAAAGAGCGAACTGGCAACGGCAAGGGAAATTTCGGGATTTCTCGCGGAGGTCGAGCGGCGCGCCTACAAGCAGGCGATGTATGCGGTCCGCGACGAGGACTCGGCGCTCGATATCGTGCAGGACGCGATGCTGAAGCTGACCGAGAACTACGCGGGGCGGCCGGCCGCGGAATTGCCGATGCTGTTCCAGCGCATCCTGCAGAACGTGATACACGACCACTTCCGGCGCCAGAAGGTGCGCTCGACGTGGACGACCGTCCTGTCGGCGCTGGGCCACAAGGACGACGACGACGATTACGATCCGCTGGAGACGCTGCGGGCGCCCACCGGTTCGCGCGAGGCCGGCGACCCCGCCCAGCACGCCGAGCAGCGCCAGACGCTGCGCGTCATCGAGCAGGCGCTCGCCCGCCTTCCGGCCCGTCAACGCGAGGCGTTCCTGTTGCGTTACTGGGAGGAACTCGACGTTGCGGAGACGGCCGCTGCCATGGGATGCTCGGAAGGCAGCGTGAAGACGCATTGCTCGCGCGCCGTCCACGCCCTGGCCGAAATGCTGAAGGCGAAGGGAATGACGTTATGAATCCGGAATCCGAATTCGCCCGCACGATCGTCCGCCATCTCGACCTCGGCACGGGGGAGATCCGCCCAGGAACCCTTTACCGGCTGAAGCAGGCACGCGCGGCCGCCCTCGCCAACCTGGCCGCGACGAGTACGGTTCCCGAACTCGCGACCGCCGGCATCCCGGGCGTGCCCGGCGAGCGGGCGAATCCACGCGCTGCCGCCGTGCGCTGGCTCGCGGTGGCGCTCTTCGTCGCGGCCGCCGGCCTCGGGTACCAGCAATGGCACGCGGTGCAGCAGGTCTACGAATTCGAGGACCTCGACCTGCACCTGCTCGCGTCGGATCTGCCCATCGACGCCTATCTGGACAGGGGATTCCAGAATTGGCTTCACGGCGGCTCAGAGTAGCGCTCGCTCGGGCCGTTGCCGTTGCCGCGCTCGCCGCCTCGTCGGCGCACGCGCAGATCGGCCTCAAGTCGCCGTCGTGGAACGAGTTGACCGAGCACGACCGGCAGGTGCTGGCACCGCTCGCGGCCGACTGGAACCGGCTCGACGCGCAGCGCAAGACCAAGTGGCTGGGACTCGCGAAGCGCTACTCGTCGCTTTCCCCCGATCAGCAGCAGCGCATCCAGCGGCAGATGCGCGAATGGGCGAGTCTCACGCCCGACCAGCGAAATGCCGCGCGCGAGCGCTACAAATCGCTGAAGGCGCTCCCTCCCGACGAGAAGAACGCGGTACGCGAGAAGTGGCAGCAGTACCAGAGCCTGCCGCCCGAGAAGCGACGCGAACTCGCGTCGCGGCCGCCGGCGAGGGGCGCCCCCCCGTCGCCGAACGCTCCGCCGCCGAACGCTCCTCCCCGCGCTCCCGCACCTGCACCGCGCGCACCGGGGCAGTGACGGCCGACGCCCGGCGGCCCGCCACGATTCGGCGCCGCATCGCTGCCCTCGCCTACGAGGCGTTGCTGCTCACGGCGATGGCGTTCGTCGCCGGTTTCGTCTTCCTGCCGTTCCTGCCGCACGATCCGACGCGGCAGACGCTGGCGGTTCCCTCCCCGTTCGCGCGAGCCGTAATGTTCTGCGCGCTCGCCGCCGCCGCCGGTTTCTACTACGTCTGGTGCTGGAGCGACGGGCGGCGCACGCTGCCACAGAAGACGTGGCGGCTGCGCCTTCTCGATCGCGGCGGCGCTCCCCCGACGCGCGCCCGTGCGCTCGTTCGCTACGTCGCCTGCTGGATCGGACCGGCGCTCGCGCTCGCCGCGTACGCACTGCTCGGCCCGCGCGGCCACGCAGCCAACGCCGCCGCGTTCATCGCGCTCGGCTATTGCTGGGCCGTCGTCGATCGCGACCGGCAATTCCTGCACGATCGCATTGCCGGAACGTGGCTCGTTCAGGACGCGCGGAGCGACGGCAAGCGATAATCGGCGCTCGATGTCGCCGGAAGCCGCAATGCCGGTGTTGACGATGGGAGAGCGCGATGCCATCGCGCGCGCGTTCTCCGATCCGGGGCGGGTCGTCGTCGTGGCGCTCTGCGCCGCCTGGTGCGATACCTGCGCGCAGTTTCGCGCCGGCTTCGAGCGGATCGCGCAGGCTCGGCCACAGGCGACGTTCGTGTGGCTCGACATCGAGGACGACGCGGAGGTCGCTGGCGACGTCGAGGTCGAGAATTTCCCCACCCTCGCGATCTATCGCGACCGCAAGCCGTTGCACTTCGGCGTGTCGCTGCCGCACGAGACGACGGTCGGGCGGCTCGTCGACGCGCTCGCCGACTCGGGACAGCCGCTCGCCGATGCGCCGGACGAGGTCGTGGCGTTGCCCGGGTCGTTCGGACGACAGTAGCGTCGCACCCGGCGGTTGCGGCGGACGTTCGCCGTCGTCATCCGTCAGGCGTCGTCCCGCAGCCTGCGACGTGCGAGGGCCACGCCGATGGCGATCAACACCATGCCGGCGATCGCGAATGCGTCGAGACGTTCGCCGAAGAGTGCATATGCCATCACCGCCGTCACCGGCGGCACGAGGTAGAAAAGACGAGCGACGTCTGCAACCGCGCCGCGGCGCAACAGCCAGTACAGCAGACTGATCGCTCCCACGGACAGCACGATCACCGACCAGGCCAGCGCGAACACGAATTGCGGGGTCCAGTCGATGGGCGCCGGCTCGAGCCACCCGACGATCGGTGCGTAGGCGAGCACGCAGGCGGTGAACTGGACCACCGCGCCGCTGCGCAGGTCCACACGCGACGCGAACCGCTTCTGATACAGCGTGCCGATGCTGATGCCGATCAGCGCGACGACGATCGGCAACAGCGTCGCCGGATCGCGGTCGAGCGCGATCTTGTGCCGCACGACGCAGTAGACACCGACGAGCCCGAGCGCGAGTCCCGTCCATTGGCGCGCGCTGATCCTCTCGCCGAGAAAGCCGCGCGCGAGGAACACGGTGACGATCGGCTGCAATCCGACGAGCATGGCGCTGGTGCCCGCCGCCATGCCGCCGGCGATCGAGACGAACACGCCACCGAGGTAGAGACCGTGGACGAGGAGCGCGGCGATCGCGACGTGCAGCAACTGGCGTGCGCTGGACGGCCACGGTGCGCGCATGAACAGCGTCACGGCGGACATCAGCAGCGCGACGAGCGCGAAGCGGACGAGCAGGAACTTGAGCGGCGGCGCGTACGGCAGCCCGTACTTCGCCGATATGAAGCCGGTGCTCCACAGCACGACGAAGAGACCGGGCAACAACGCCGCGGCGCGCGCCGCGTCGGAACGCGCGCGGGGGACCGCGACCGGCACCCGCTACGGCGCGGCAGCGCGATAGCGCGCCACGCTCTCGGCGATCTCGCGCTTCGCCTCGTCGGGACCGGTCCAGCCCGCGAGCTTCACCCACTTGCCCGTTTCGAGATCCTTGTAATGCTCGAAGAAGTGCGCGATCTGCGCGAGCTGGATGTCCGGCAAGTCGGTCGGCGCATTGATCGCACGGTAGAGGGATGAAAGCCGGTCGATCGGCACCGCGAGGATCTTCGCGTCGCCGCCCGCCTCGTCGTCCATCCGCAGCATGCCGATCGGCCGGCAACGGACGACCACGCCGGTGATGAGCGGCACCGGCGAGAGCACGAGGACGTCGCACGGGTCGCCGTCGTCGGAAAGCGTCTGCGGGATGTAGCCGTAGTTGCACGGATAATGCATCGACGTCGACATGAAGCGATCGACGAACACCGCCCCGGTTTCCTTGTCCACCTCGTACTTGATCGGCTCGCCGTGCATCGGGATCTCGACGACGACGTTGCAGTCGTTGGGCACGTCGAAACCGGCGGGAACGCGATCGAGGTTCATGGGGACGTGACCGAAGACGGGAAGACGATGCCGCGGACGGGGGCGCAATTATACCGGCGAGCACTGCGCGCGGTGGTCGTCCTCGGCGCCGTTCACTTCGCCGTCTTTGCAGGCAGTGGGGCCGCGAACGCCGATGCGCCGTTCGCGCAACCCGCGGCTTTCTCGTCGCTTCGCGCCGGCGCCGCGTTTGCGCCGTGGACGCCGATCACCATCGCGTTCGGCAAGCGCGCCACGCGCTACGACCTGGTCGACGACGCGGGAACCACCGTGCTGCATGCGATCGCCGACGATTCGGCGAGCGCGCTCGCCTGCCCGATGCGCCTCGCGCTGCGCGATGCGCCGACGATCGGCTGGCGCTGGAAAATCTCGCGGACGATCGCCAACGCCGATTCGCGTCGTGCGTCGCGCGAGGATGCGCCGGCACGGATCGTCCTCGAGTTCGCCGGCGACGTGCGCAGGCTGCCGCTGCTCGAGCGCGGCGTCTACGCCGTCGCGAGGCGCGTGGCGGGCCGGGAGCTTCCCTACGCGACGCTCATGTACATCTGGTCGAACCACGAACCCGTGGGCACCCTGCTGCCCAACCCGCATACGCGCAGGATCCAGATGATCGTCGCGGCGAGCGGCGACGCGGGCGCGAATGCATGGCAGGCGATATCCCGGAACGTCCGCGACGATTTCGTGCGGGCGTTCGGCGAAGAGCCGGGCATCGTCACCGCCGTCGGCGTAATGACCGACACCGACAACACCGAAAGCCACGCCGAGGCCTGGTACGGCGACATCCGCTTCGGGCCGGCCACGCATTGAGCGGACTATCATCGCGGCATGAATTCGACGCGCCCGATGCCCGAGATGCCGTCGCTCGCACCCGCGCCGACGATCGTCGAGCAGGTGTATCGGACGATCCTCGACGCGATCTGCGACGGCCGCCTTCCACCCGGCGAGCGCCTCACGCAGGAGTCCGTCGCGGAGAAGCTCGCCGTGTCGCGGCAACCGGTCGGCCAGGCCCTCCTGCTGCTCAAGCAGCAGAAGTTCGTCAGCGAGGCCGGGCGCCGCGGCCTGATGGTTGCGCCGCTCGACCGCGACTTCATGCGCTCGATCTACGAGCTGCGCCTCGGCATCGAGCCGCTCGCCGCGACGCTCGCCGCGCGGCATGCCGAGCGCGCCGACGTCGTGCGCGGCGAGGCGATCGTCGCCGAAGGCAGGGGCGCCGTCCGCGACAACTCGATCGCCGAGCTGATCGACGCCGACATGCGCTTCCACATGTATCTCTACGAGCTGTCGCGCAACCGGCTCTTCGTCGACCTGATGGCCGACCTCTGGAATCACTTGCGCCGCGCGATGCGCGAGGTGCTGCAGCATCGCGAATACCGCAAGGCGATCTGGGTCGAGCACGAGCAGATCCTGCGCGCGATCGCGAGCCACGACGGCGAGGCCGCCGCGGCGCTCGTGCGCGCGCACCTTGCGCATGCGGCGATCAACGTGCAGGTCGCGCTGCCGATGCCCGCCGAGGTTGCGGGGCCGGCGCCGTAGCCGGTCCTGGCGCTACGAGGCGAAGCGCAACGCCTTCCGGTACTCCTTCGAGTACGTCACGTAGATGTCGCGGGCGCGCGCGAACTCGACGCGCTCCTCGGGCTTGAGCTCGCGGAACGGCCGAGCGGGCCGGCCGGCCCAGATCCAGTCCGCGCGCACGCGGGTGCCGGGGCCGACCCACGCGCCGGCGCCGATACAGCCGCCGCGCTCGACGACGACGCCATCGCCAACGCGCGAGCCCATGCCGATCAGCGCGTCGTCGCCGATGCTGCCCGCCCCGATCTGCACGTTGTGACCAATGGTGACGCCGGACCCGAGCACGAGCTCCCCACGCCGGCGATCCGTTTCGAGAATGCAGTTGTCCTGCACGTTCGTCCGCGTGCCGATCACGATCCGGCCGTCGCCGGCGCAGACGGCGCAGCCGAAGAACACGCTCGAATCGGGCTGCATCTCGACGTCGCCCGCGACGATCGCGGTCGGCGCGACGAACGCGTCGGCGACGCGCGGCGTGCGACCGTTCAGTGGGCGAGCGCTGCCGCCGGACGGCAGCGCGCGCAGCAGTTCGCTCCAGGCGGGAAGGCGCCGCGACGCGAGCTCGGTAATGGGGCGGCCGCTGCGAAGGCTCGCGCCGAACGCCATCGCCTCGTCCCGCGTGATCGCGCGGACGGGCTTCGCCGGGTGCCCCGAATATAGGAAGCCGCCGGGCAATTGCTTGCGCGGAGGAACGACGCTGTCGCCCGCGATCACGGCGCAATCGCCCACGCGCGCGTCGTCCATGACAGCCGACGATTCGCCGATGACGACGCCGTTGCCGAGCGTGCACGCGTGCGCGATGCCGTAACGGCCGATCGTCACGTCGTCGCCGATCACGGCGCCGCGAATCTGGTCGGCGATATGAACGGTGGCGTGCTCGCCGAACCAGGCGTTCGCGCCGACGCGAATCGCCTCGCCGTCGGCACGGACGGTCGCATGTTCGCGAAGCGCCGAGCGCGCGTCGATCGTCGTGCGGCCGATGACCGCCGCGTGCTCGGCGAGCATCGGCTCGCCGCCGAGCGACGGTGCGTACTGCAGATAGTCGAGGATCATCCCGTGTGCCATCGCGATCGGCTCAAAACACCGGGTTCTCGCGGTACGTGCCCCAGAGCCCCTTCAGCTTCTCGATGATGTCGCCCATCGTCGCGCCGGCCGCTACCAGCTCGATCGTGACCGGCATGACGTTCTCGTCCTCGCGCTTCGCGATCTCGACCAGTCGGTCGAGCAGCGCCGCGACCTTCGCATTGTCCCGCTCGCGGCGCACGCGCTCGAGCCGCGCGATCTGGCGCTTCGCCGTCGATGCATCGTACGGATGCAGCTCGATGTCGAATTGCTCCTCGGGCTCGACGTACTTGTTGACGCCGACCACCGTCTTCTGGCCGTTCGCCTTCTTGAGCGCCGTCTCGTACGCGAAGTCGGCGATGCGCCGCTGGAACCAGCCCTCCTGGGTGAGTTTGATCGTGCCGCCGTTGCGGTCGACCTCGTCGATGACGCCGAAGATCGCGCGCTCGTACTGGGTGGTCAGGCTTTCGACGAAGTAGGAGCCGCCGAGCGGGTCGACGACGTTCGCGACGCCGCTCTCCTCGGCGATGATCTGCTGGGTGCGCAGCGCGATCTTCATCGCCTCCTCGGTCGGAATCGCGAACGCCTCGTCCATGCCGTTCGTGTGCAGGCTCTGTGCGCCGGACAGCACGGCGGCCAGCGCCTGCAGGCCGGTGCGCACGACGTTGATCCGGTACTGCGGTTTCGTGAGGGACGCCGCGGCCGTCTGGCAATGGAAGCGCAGCCGCATCGACTCGGGATTGCTCGCGCCGAAGCGCTCGCGCATGATCTTCGCGTAGACGCGGCGCACCGCGCGGAACTTCGCGATCTCCTCGAAGAAGTCCGACTGGCAGACGTAGAAGAACGCGAGGCGCGGCGCGAACTCGTCGACGTGCATGCCCGTCTTCAGCACCTCCTCGACGTACGCGATCAGGTTGCACATCGTGAACGCGACCTCGTCGAGCGGCGATCCGCCCGCTTCCGAGATGTGATAGCCCGAGATGTTGATCGGGTTGTACCGCTTCATGTTGCGCGCGCAGTACGTGATGCAGTCGCGGACGATGCGCACCGACGGCGCGACCGGGAACGCCCATTCCTTCTGCGCCTGGTATTCCTTCAGGATGTCGGCCTGGATCGTCCCCGACAGCTTGTTGAGGTCGTAGCCCTTCTTCCTGCCGAGCGCCACGTACATCGCGAGCAGAATGAACGCGCTCGGATTGATCGTCATCGACACGGAGATCTTCTCGAGGTCGATGCCGTCGAACAGGTGCTCCATGTCCGCAAGC
>DATIEN010000005.1:0-32756 GCA_035455705.1 Casimicrobiaceae bacterium
TGTGGGCCGGCGAAGCGGTCGATCTCGTCACGAGCGTCGAGCCCGCGGCGGCGCTCGTCGCGCGCATCGGCGCGGAGGCCGAAGCGCGGCTTCGCGCGGGCATCGCGCGCGTGCGCTGACGCGCGCCGCGATTGCTCGTTGACCGTTCGCCATGCGCGCAACGTCGCGCGCGGTCGGTGCTCGAGGCGCTTCAGGCGAACAGACCGTGCATGAACCACTCGCCGTCGTCGGTCGCGTAGCGGTGATCGCGGTAGATCCAGGCGATCTCTCCGTCGGGCGTCTCGGCGACGAAATAGTCACGGCGGCAATCGCCGCCGTCCCACCAGCCCGATTCGATGCGCTCGGGCCCGTCGCGCAGCACCCAGGGCGCCGTCTCGAAGACGACGCCGAGCGACCGCGGACAGTCGAGCAGCCACAGCGGCCGAGGTGGCGGCGCAGCGCTTCGTCCGCGAGCCGCTTTCGCATGCGCGCGGCGCGATGGCGCCGATGCGCGCTGCCGCTCCGCGCGCGCAGGCGCGCCCGCTGCGAGCGCCGGGACTTCGCGCGCCGCATGCTCGGGGCGATGCTCGTCCTGCAACGCGAGCGTCGTGACGATGCGCTCGCCCAGGCGCGAGCGCAGGCGCTCGGCGAGCGGCACGACGACGGCGTCCGCCGCATCGCCGGGCAAAAGGCCGAGGTTGCGGCTGGCAAGCGGCGCAGTCTCGTCGCTTGCGAGCACGATCGCCTCCACCGGCGCGGGCAGCGCGACGCGCGCGAGCCGCTCGCGCAACACGCTCGCAAGATGCGCCGGCATCCGGGCCGGTGCGCCGAGCGCGAACGTGGCGACCGTCGGCGGCGTTCCGCGATCGCGCACGTAACGCTCGTGCACGAGCGTGAGCGACATGCGCAGCGCGCCCAGGCCGCGCGCCAGAAGCCAGTCGGCGAAGTCGCCGACGAGGCGATTGACCGCGAATTGCAGCGCCTCGACGCTTTCGACCGGCGCTGGCAGCGGCAGGCTGCGCTCGAAACGGGGCGGCGGAGCGTACGGCTTGCGTGGATCGCTGGCGCGGCCGAGCGCGCGGTCGAGGACGTCGACGACGTGCGGGTCGAAGCGTCGGGCAAGCCCCGCGCGCGGCAAGGCCCGTGCGGCGCCGAACGTGGTCACGCCGGCGGCGGCGAGCGTCGCAAGCCGCTCGGCATCGAGGTCGAGCAGCGCGAGGGGCAGCGGCGCGAGCGCGGCCGGCAGCGCATCGGCGTCGAGCACCGGCGTCGTGCAGCCTGCACGGGCCAGCAAGAGCGCTGACGTGGGCGTCGGCGCGACCGCGAGCGTCGCGTCGTAGCCGCGCGCGCGTGCCTGCGTTCGCAACGCTTCGTCGAGCCGTGCGAGACCGCCGAAGAGGCGCAGGCTGCCCGCGATCTCGGCGACGATCGCATTCGGCGGCGCGAGGCTCGCGTTCGGCGTGAACGCGAGCAGCATCGTCGCGACGTCGGCGAGCGCGGCTTCCTCGGCCGCGGCATCCCGCTCGCGCATCACGACGTCGGGCGCGAGCGCGAGCGCCGCCGAGACCCTTTGCTCACGACGGATGCCGGCGTCGCGCGCCGCCGCGTTCGCCGCGACGATGCGCGGATAGTGGCCGCCGCTCGTGACGACGAACGGCGTGGCGATGGCGGATGCGCGTACGAAGACGTCGAGCGAAAGCGATGGCAGCGAAAGGCACGCCCAGAGCATTGCGCTTTGGCCTACCCCGCAGGCGTGACGACGATCGACGCCGCCGAGCGGCTCGCCGGTCCGTGATCGACGGCCTCGACGTTGTTGCCGTCGGGATCGAGCACGAACGCGGCGTAGTAGCCGGGGTGGTAGTGCCGCTCGCCCGGCGCGCCGTTGTTGCGTCCGCCCGCGGCGAGCGCCGCCGCATGAAAGCGCTGCACGGTCGCGCGGTCGGGCGCCTGGAAGGCGAGATGCACGTGCGAGATTGCCTGTCCATGCTCGGCTTCGCTCACGAAGAGCTCGTCGGCGAAGAAGTAGCCATCGCCTTCGCCCGACAGATCGCGCCCGAGCGATTGCATCGCCGCGCGATAGAACCGCTTGCTGACGTCGAGATCGGCGACGACGAGGTGGACGTGATCGATCAGGCGGCCGAGATGGAAATTCATGATGCCTTCCTGCGCGGGAGGCGGGAACCGGTTGGAACATCCCCCCACGCTTGCCGCTTCGCGGCTGCGCTGCCCCCCGTGGGGGCGGAATTCGCGGCTCGGGACGGCCCTTCGCCGCGAATGGCGCGCGCCTCGTCATCCAGCAGCGGATAGAGCGGCGCGCCCGGCGCGCGCGCGAGATCGAGCACGATCGGCCGCGGAAGATCGCCGCCGCGACGCTTCAGCACGCGCACGGCGAGCCGTCCCTGCCAGGGGCCGAGCGCAAGCCGCAACGGCGCCACGCGAGCGCGCGCGTTCTCGCCCGGACGGCGCCACAGAACACCCCACGTGCGGCCTTCCCGCGCCGCCACCTGCAGCCTGCGCAGCACGCGCTCGTCGTACGCGGGCATCCATCCGAATGCCGCGCCGCACTCGGGCGCGCGCAGCGCCTGCTCGTAGGCCCATAGCGCGTCGGTGCGCGAGGCGTCCTGCACGACGATCAGCCGCGCGAGATCGAGCCCCGCGGCGGCGAGCGCGGGCGCATACGGCCGGTACGGCGGCGCGATCCAGACGACGCTTCGTCCATCGGCCTGCAGTCGTGCGAGCGCGGGCAGCGTGAGCCGCAACTCGCCGACGCCTTCGCGCTCGAGCAGGATCTCGGTCAGTGCCGCGCGCGGCCAGCCGTTTCCCGGCAATACGGCGTCGAGCTCGGCGAAGCCGGTGCCGATGCTTTCGGGCTCGGGCGCGCAATCGCCGCCGCGCCAGATGGCGGGATGCGACAGCAGCCGGGCGAGCGCGGGATTCATCGGGGATGTAATACCTGACTGGACGACGAATGACCCGATCGGCACGAACGCGCGCCGATCGGGCGAGTCACTGCGTTTACTGCCGGACCGGCGGTATGTGCGCGGGCAGCCGCGCGATCGTGTGCCGCGTGACCTGCGCCGCCCACTGCGAGTCGACCGCCTGCGGCAGGCCGAACGAGCCGTGCAGGTCGAGCGACAGGTTCGTCACGTAGACGAAACCGCCGACGATCACCGGGCTTGCCGGAAACAGCAATCCGATCGGCGCGCCCTGCCGATCGATGCCGTCGAAGTCGCCGAGCTTGGCGATCACCTTTCCGGTCGGATCGACGACGACGATTTCGTCGGCCTGGTTCGCGGCGACCCACAGGTTGTCGTCCCCGTCGATCACGAGGCCGTCGGCGCCGTTGATCGCATTGACGAACGTTTTAGGCGTACCGGGTGTGCCGGAAGGTCCGTTTGGCAATGGTATGCGGATGACGCGATCGCTCGCCGTGTTGGCGACGAAGAGCGCCGAGGCGGCATTGTTGAAGGCGAGGCCATTCGCACCGAACGGCGGAAAGTCCTGTGTGGCCCGGGCCGGATCCGGATCGGGATCGCCTTGGATCGCGAGCAGCGGATCGACGACCCACGGCGTCGGGGCGCCGCCCGTTTTCGGCGTGCGCCAGATCGTCGCCTGGAACGAATCGGAAATGTAGACGTTCCCCGCGGCGTCGAAGGCGAGCGCGTTCGGACCGCCGGAACCCGGAATCGCCGCGAACACGCTCGCCGCGCCCGATTGCGGATCGACCTTCAGCACCTGCGACTTGCCGAGATCGCAGACGAGCAGGTCGCCGGTGACCGGATTGAACGCAATGCCGAGCAGAAGTGCGCTGCCCTCGTTCACCTGCAGCGTGCGCAGCAGCCGTCCGTTGTGATTGAACACGACGATCGTGCCGACGCTCGTGTTGCCGCTCACGTCGAAATCGGCGACGTAGAAATTGCCGTGGCTGTCGGCGGTGATGCCTTCGGGATGCGCGGTACCGGGCGGCAGCGTCGCGAACTGCGTCGCCTGCAGGCGGTTCCACGCGAATGCGGATGCGGCGAGCGACGCGCATAGCGCCGCCGCTAGCACGACGATCCAACGCTTGACGTTCATGGGATTCCTCCTTCTTGGATGGGAAAGCGTGTCAACTTTGAAGGCGGCGCCGGCGGACGTCAATTGCCGGTGACCGTGCCGCGAGTGGTAGCGACGCCGATGCAAGAAAACCCTCTACGCGGGCTTTGCCGGCCAGTTCCGCGCGAAGACCGGGGCGACGTCCGGATGACGCTCGATGCGCTGCAGCGCCTCGAGGAACGCCGGCCGATGTGCGGTGAGATGCTGCCGGGATCCCGACCATTTCGACACCACCGCGGCGAGCAGGTCGAGCGCTCCGATGTTCTCGCCGGAAAGATACGGCTCGGCAGGGAAGAGATCGGCGAACATTTCCCAGTGCTCGTGCAAACGCGCGCGCGTGCCGGCGCGGATGCGCTGCTGCACGGCTTCGTCGGCCTCGGCATCGGCGCACCAGCGCTGCGGAAAATCGATGATGCTGATCGCCGCATAGCAGTTGGCGGCGATGAACACGAGACCGCGCACCGCCTGCGCGCGCTTCGACGTGTCGCTCGGCAGCAGCTGCGCGTCCTCGTGTGCGATGCCGAGATGGATGAGGATGGCGGCGCTTTCGGAGATCGCGCTGCCGTCCTCGAGCACGAGTGTCGGCACCTGCCCGAGCGGATTCACCGCGAGCAGGTCGGCATACGCGTCGTTTTGATCCCACGACGCCGTCTCGACGATGCGAAACGGCATGCGTGCGATGACGAGCGCCGCCTCGATGGCGGCCGATCCCGAGCCGGCCTTGCCGTAGAGCGTGTACATCGTTCCTCCTCGCGATCGCTACGCCGCGTTGCCGCCCATCGCCGCCATGCGCCGCTGCATTTCCTCGACCGAC
Organism: Casimicrobiaceae bacterium; assembly: GCA_035455705.1. Classification (GTDB taxonomy): domain Bacteria; phylum Pseudomonadota; class Gammaproteobacteria; order Burkholderiales; family Casimicrobiaceae; genus VBCG01. Next base: position 4,886 of record DATIEN010000005.1, read on the forward strand.
ACGTCCTCGCGATGCGTGGCGATCGACCAGACGTGGCCGAACGGATCGGCGAGGGTGCCGGTCCGGTCGCCGTAGAACTGGTCGGCAACCGGGCGGCGCACGGTGGCCCCGGCCGCGACCGCCCTGGCGAACGTCGCATCGACGTCCTCGACGTAGAGCAGCAGGCTCACGCCGGCGCCGCCGAGCGTCTGCGGGCCGACGAACTCGCCCGTCTCGTCGGCGAGCATCACGTGCGAATCGCCGATGCTGATCTCGGCGTGGGCGATGCGCCCCGCCGGATCGTCGAATCGCATGACTTCCTGCGCGCCGAACGCATCGCGGTAGAACGCGATGGCGCGCGCGGCGTCGCGCACCATCAGGTATGGCGTGACGCTGTGATAACCGGCCGGAATGGGATCGACCATGATTGCCTCCGCGAGGGAACGTTGAAGGGGGAGCGGCCTCGACGGGAGGCCGGATCGCGATCTACCAGCTGCCGCTGCGGACGAGCCCGACCGCGATGCCCTCGATCGCGAACGGCGTCGTGCGCGGATCGACGACGATCGGCTCGAACGCGGCATTCTCGGGAACGAGGACGATGTCGCGGCTGCGCCTGCGCAGCCGCTTCACCGTCACTTCGTCGCCGCTCGCGCTGCCGATTCGCGCGACGACGATCTGGCCGTTGCGCGCTTCGCGCGTGCGATGCACCGCGAGCAGATCGCCGTCGAGGATGCCCGCATCCCGCATGCTGTGGCCGCGCACGCGCAACAGGTAGTCGGCGCGCGGCGAGAACAGTGCCGGATCGATGCGCCGATGCGACTCGATGTTCTCGACGGCGAGGATCGGCTGGCCCGCGGCGACGCGGCCGACGAGCGGCAGCGTCCCCTGCAAGGTCGCGCCCGGCATGTCCTTCAAGCGCAGCCCCCGCGATGCGCCGGGCAGGATTTCGATGGCGCCCTTGCGCGCCAGGGCCTGCAGATGGTCCTCCGCCGATGACGGCGTCGAAAAGCCGAGGCCGTCCGCGATGTCGGCGCGCGTGGGCGGCATGCCGGTCGCCTCCATGTAGCCGCGGATCCAGTCGAGGATCTGCTGCTGACGTGCGGTGAGCGCGAGCGGCGTGGCCGCGCCGCTGCGGCGGGCCGACTTCAAGGTGGCGGGGGCGGGCATCGGCATACCGTATGAATATCCGGTACAGCGATTATAGACGGGGCGGCGTGGCGGTCAAGGGCGCGCGTTCGACGCCCCCGGTTGATTTGCATCAACGAGCGCGCCGTCGTGGCAACCGAGAATCAGATCGGACCGATACCACGGAGCGCGCCATGACGTACCGATCGATCGTCGTTCACCTCGACGATACCCCCGCCGGCGAATACCGCATCGACGTCGCGGTGCAGCTCGCGGGCCGGGTCGGCGGCCGGCTGAAGGCCTTCTGTGTCCTGCGGGGTGGGGATGCCGGCGTGGACCTGGGCGAGCTCGGACCGCGCGAGGTTGCGCGGCAGGTGCTCGAGCGCGACGCCCGCGAATGCGCGGCCGCGCTCCTGCGTCGCACCGCGGCGCGCGCGGCGCTCGGCGACATCGAGATTCGCGTGCTCGAAACGCGGCCGCTCGACGAGGCGCAAGCCGAAATGCGGTGCGCCGATCTCGCCATCCTGTCACAACCCGAAGGGACGAACGACGGTGCCGCATTCGGGCGGCAGCTTCTCGCGACCGCGATTCTCGGCAACGGAGGCCCCGTTCTCGCGCTGCCCTATGCACGGTCGACGTCCGAGATCGGCCGCGACGTGGTGGTCGCCTGGGACGGAGCCCGCGAGGCGGCACGCGCGATGCGCGACGCGCTGCCGATCCTCGGCTCCGCGTCGCACGTGACGCTGCTGTCGATCGGCGCGCGCGCCATCACCGGCGAAGACACCGAACGCTCGCAGGCGCGCGCGATGGCGTTCCTGTCGACGCACGGCGTGCACGCACGAGGCCGGCGCGTCGATTCCACGCTCGACGATCCGGCCGAGATGCTGCTGTCGCAGCTCGCCGATCTCGGCGCCGATCTGCTCGTGATGGGCGGTTACGGTCACGCGCGGCTGCGCGAGCTCGTGCTGGGCGGCGTCACGCGCACGATGCTCGAGAAGATGACGGTCCCGCTGCTCATATCGCACTGATCGAAACGCGAGCGGCACGCGCGTCGCGGATCAGGCGGCGTCGTTCGCTTCGAGAAGACGCCGCGTGTGCCGCGCCACCATCACGTTCTCGTCGGTCGGTATCACCCAAGCGGACACGCGCGCATCGGGCGCCGAGATGCGCGGGCCGTGCCGCGCGTTCGCCGCTTCGTCGCGTGCGGCGCCCAGCCACCGCGCGCCGTCGAGAACGCGCGCGCGGATCGGCGCGGCGTTCTCCCCGATTCCCCCCGTGAACACGATCGCGTCCACACCGCCGAGCGCGGCGGCGAGGGAGCCCAGCTCACGGACGATCCGATAGACGAAGAGGTCGATCGCCTCGCGAGCGGCGACTTCGTCGCTCGCGAGAAGCGTGCGCATGTCGCTCGAGATGCCCGACACGCCGAGGAGGCCCGACTGCTCGTAGAGGAGCGCCTCGAGTTGCGATGCGGCGATGCCGCGTTGCATCAGCAGGTAGAGGACGACACCGGGATCGAGTGCGCCGCAGCGCGTACCCATCGGCAGGCCGTCGAGAGCCGTCAAGCCCATCGTCGTCGCGACGCTTCGTCCGCGCTCGATCGCGCAGAGGCTCGCGCCGTTGCCGAGATGCGCGACGATCAGCCGGCGGCCGACGCACTCGGGGGCGACGCGCGGCAGTGCCGAGACGATGTATTCGTACGACAGCCCGTGGAAGCCGTAGCGGCGCACGCCTTCCTGCGTGATCGCGCGCGGCAGCGCGAACGCGCGCGCGAGCGGCGGCTGATCGCGGTGGAACGCCGTGTCGAAGCATGCGACCTGCGGCACGCGCGGTGCGATCGCGGCGACGGCGCGAATCGCGGCGACCTGGTGCGGCTGGTGGAGCGGGGCGAGCGGCACCAGCGCCTCCAGCGCGGCAACGACCGCGTCGTCGATGCGCACCGGTTCGGTGTGCACGTCCCCGCCGTGGACGATCCGGTGGCCCACCGCGGCGAAACGCCGCTCGTCGCCGCCGTGGCACGCGAACCATTGCTGGATCGCCTCGATCGCCGCTTCATGGCTCGATCCCGCGATCGGCTCGTCGGCGCGGACGCCGGCGCGATCCGCGATGCGTAACCGCGGCGATGCGCCGATGCCGTCGACGTCGCCGTGCAGCCGCAAGGCGAGCGCGCCGAGCGGCCGCGCCTCGAATACGGCAAACTTGATGCTCGACGAGCCCGCGTTGACGACGAGGATCGGCCCGTGCATCGCACTCAGCCCGCCGGCGTGCCGGGCCGACGGGTCGCCACGCGCCGCGGATCTGCTGGCAGCACGGGCAGCGGGAGACGGCCTCGCATCAACCCCATCATGCTCGGCGCGCGGTCCGAACGCCGTTCGGGCCGCGCGGCCACGTACACCGCGTCACGCGTAGGGCGCCGAGTCGACGCCGGCGTGCGCGTCAGGCCACCGGCGCACGCGTCGCCGGCGTGGCCTTCGTGCGCGAACGTGCCGGCCGGTCTCCGGCGGTCGGCTTCGTCGCCGGGGAACGCCGCCGCGCCCGCTCGGGGCTGCGGACGACGAGCACCGGAACGCGCGCCTCGCGCAGCACCTGCTCGGCATCGCTGCCCATCAGGATCCGCGCGACGCCGCGACGGCCATGAGTTCCGATCACGATCACGTCGGCCTTCGTCTTTCGCGCCTGCGCAAGGATCGCGTTCGCCACCGTCTGGCCACGGCTTTCGATCAGGATTGGCACCATGTCGATGCCTGCCGCCCGCGCGACTGCCTGTGCCTTCATCAGGATGGCCTGGCCGTTCCTGCGCAACGAGTCGTACAACGTGTCGACGTAGCTTGCCGGCAGGTAGCCGCCTTCGAGGTTGACCGCCATCGAGGCGTCGTCGATCACGTGCAGGCCCACGAGCTTGGCCTGCTGGTCGCCCGCGAGCTCGAGTGCCGAACGCAGCCCGGCGTTCGAAGTCGCGCTCCCGTCGAGCGCGACGAGGATGGTTTTGAACATCGAGGTCTCCTTGGTCCGTAAGGGTTGTCGCATTGGCCCGACGCAGTCGAAGCCGCGACACTATTCAACGCGGTCGGCACCGCCCGTGGATTGATCTGCATCAACGGATGGCCGCCGGGGCTTCGCGAATCGGGCATAGGCGACGCCCAGAAGCGCAAGAGCCCCCCACAGGCCGAGCGTGCCTGCGGCAAGGATTGTCGCATCCGCCGCTACCGGTGCGGCGACGTGGAAGAGACGCCGCAACGGCGCGAGCCCGATCACCGCGACATACGCGGCGATCGTCGCGCCGAGGATCGTCCAGAGCGATCGGTTGCGCGCCGCGAGGTGTCCGCGCAGGCTGCGGCCGCCCGAGCGCGCGAACAGGATCAGCGACAGATTCGCGATGACGATCGCGGTGAACGCGAGCAGGCGCGTGCGCTCTTCGGCGAACCCGAGCGACTGGGCGGTTGCATAGATCGACAGCGTGAACGCAAGCGCGACGAAACCCTCGAGCAGCGCGAGCGCGAAAGGCCGTGCGGACAGGAGCCGGCGTTGCACGCTGCGCGGCGGTCGGCGCATCACGTCGGGCTCGGGCGGCTCGGCCTCGAACGCGATCGAGCAGGCGGGGTCGATCACGAATTCCAGGAAGACGACGTGCGCGGGGAAGAGCACCGGCGCCGCGCCGAGCAACACCGGTGCGAGTCCCATGCCCGCGATCGGCACGTGCACCGAGATCAGGTACGACATCGCCTTCCGCAGATTGTCGAAGATCGTGCGGCCCTGGCGGATCGCGCGCACGATCGAGCCGAAATCGTCGTCGAGCAGCACCAGCGCAGCCGCTTCGCGTGCGACGTCGCTGCCCCGCGCGCCCATGGCGATTCCGATGTCGGCGGCCTTGAGCGCCGGAGCATCGTTGACGCCGTCGCCCGTCATCGCGACGATCTCGCCGCGGCCCTCGAGCGCCTGCACGATGCGAAGCTTCTGCGACGGGGCCACGCGCGCGAAGACGTCGATGCCTGCGACGCGCGTGGCGAGCGTTTCGTCGCTCATCGCGTCGAGTTCGCGGCCGGTGACGAGCGCGGGCTGCTCCCCGAGCCCCGCGTCGCGCGCGATGGCTCTCGCCGTCACCGGATAGTCACCGGTGATCATGATCACGCGAACGCCGGCGGCGCGGCACTCGCGCATCGCGTCGTGCACCGAAGGGCGCAGCGGATCGGCGAGGCCGACGAGGCCCGCGAACGCGAAAGGGATCGCGGCGGGATCATCCGGAAGCGCGCGCGCATCGACGCCCGCGTCCGCCACGCCGAGCACGCGCAGGCCCGATTCGGCCATGGCGGCGGCCTCTTCAAGCACCACGGACTTCGCGTCGTCGGCAAGCCGGCACAGCGCGACGATCGTTTCGGGCGCGCCTTTCGCCGCGGCGATCGCGTTCGCTCGCGCGCTGCGCCACACGTGGATGACCGCGAGCCGCCGTCGCGTGAGCGGGTAACGGCGTACGAGCTCGGCCTCGGTGGTCGTCGGCGCGAGGTCGCGAAATGCACGTTCCATCGGGTCGAACGGGCGGGGCTCGCTCGCGAGCGTTCCCAGCCGGACGACGCGCGCGAACGCATCGGAAAGCGGCGCGTGCCCGCGCGAGCGCAGGTCGACGCGTTGGCCGTTGGCGAAAACGGCCTGGATCGTCATCCGGTTCTGCGTCAGCGTGCCCGTCTTGTCCACGCACAGCACCGTGGCGGCGCCGAGCGCCTCGATCGCGGCGATGCGTCGCGTCAGCACCTGCACGCGCGTCATGCGCCAGGCGCCGAGCGCGAGGAACACCGTCAGGACCACCGGGAATTCCTCGGGCAGGATCGCCATCGCGAGGGTGAGGCCCGCGAGGAGCGCGTCGAGCCACCGGCCGGCGTGGAGGCCGACGATCGCGACGAGCACGCCGCAGAGCAAGAACGCGCCGACGGAAAACACGAGCACGAGCCTTCGCACCTCGAGCTGGAGTGCGGTCGGCTGCGTGTCCAGCGACTCGAGCGCGCGGCCGATGTGCCCGAAGCGGCTTTGCTCGCCGATTGCCGTCACGCGCGCGATGGCGTGACCCGCCACGGCGAGCGTCCCTGCGAAGACGCGCGATGCGTCCGGCGCGCCGTCGCCGTCCGCGTGCGCCGCATGCTTGACGACCGCCGCCGATTCGCCGGTCAGCAACGACTCGTCCACGGTGAGCTCGCTGCTCTCGACGACGATCGCGTCGGCGGCGATGCGGTCCCCCTCGCGCACGACGAGGACGTCGTCGACAACGACCTCGCGTCCGGGAATGCGCCGCTCGACGCCGTCGCGGACCACGAGCGCGCGCGGCGCCGCGAGGTCGCGAAGCGCCTCGAGCACGCGCTCGGTCTTGTGCTCCTGGTAGAGCGCGATCCCGGTGATGACGACGACGGATGCCGTCAGGAACAGCGCTTCGACGCGGTCGCCGAGCGCGAGGTAGACGAGCGCCGCGACAACGAGGAGCGCGAGCATCGGCTCGGCGAGCGCATGCGTGGCGCTCGCGAGGAGCGACCGCGAACGGCTGCGTGGCAGCGCGTTCGGACCGTGTCGGGCGAGCCGCGCACGCGCGGCTTCGCTGGTGAGGCCCGGCAATCGCTGCGCTTCGTCGTGCGCGGCACCCGTCATGCCGGCTCCTTTGCACCGAGGTCGTTGCCGGCCGCGTGCCTGTGCCGGGCGGCCTCGTGTGCGCCGAAGGCGCGCGTCTTGAAGACCTGGACGAGCGCCAGGTAGACGCCAATCAGCACGCCGAGTACGGCGAGGAAGATCGGCGGCGGAGGCACGAAGCCCACGAGCGCGCCGAGCGGCGAGAAGGGCAGCGCGAGCGCGGCCGCGAGAACGGCGAGCGACGTCGTGACGAGCAGCGGATGCGGGCGGCTTCGCAATGGGTTGCGACGTGTGCGGATCACGAAGATGACGAGGACCTGCGTCGCGATCGATTCGATGAACCATCCCGTCTGAAAAAGCGCCTGCGACGCCTGGAGAAGGAGCAGCACGCCGAACGTGACGAAGTCGAAGAGCGAGCTGACCGGCCCGAGCACCAGCATGAAGCGCCGGATTTCGCGCACGTCCCAGACGTGCGGGCGACGCAGCTCGCTTTCGTCGACGCGATCGAACGGAATCGCCGTTTCCGATAGGTCGTACAAGAGGTTGTTGAGCAGGATCTGCACGGGCAGCATCGGCAGGAACGGCAGGAACAGCGTGGCCGCCGCCATGCTCAGCATGTTGCCGAAGTTCGAGCTCGTCGCCATCATCAGGTACTTCATGATGTTCGCGTACGTGCGTCGGCCTTCCATCACGCCGTCGCGGACGACGCCGAGGCGACCACGGGTGAGGATCACGTCGGCGGCCTCGCGCGCCACGCCGGTGGCGCCCGCAACCGAGATGCCGACGTCCGCCGCGTGCATGGCCGGCGCGTCGTTGATGCCGTCGCCCATGAACCCGACGACGCGCCCGCGCGAGCGGAGCGCGCGGATGATGCGCGTCTTCTGCGTGGGCGCCACGCGGCAGAAGAGCGTGGTGGCGAGTGCGGCGCGCGCGAGCGCGTCGTCGGCGAGCGCGTCGATGTCGCGACCGGAGAGCGCGTTCGCGACCGGCACGCCGAGCACTTCGCAAACATGCCGCGCGACGCGCTCGTTGTCGCCCGTGACGATCTTCACGTCGATGCCGGCGCGCGCGAGGCCTGCGACCGCCTGGGCGGCGTCGGCGCGCGGGGGATCGACGAACGTGACGTAACCCTCGAACGCGAGATCGGACTCGTCGCCGGCCTCGGCGCGAGTGCGTGCGGCGGAGAGCGCGCGCGTCGCGATTGCCAGCACGCGAAGGCCCTGCCGGCCAAGCGCTTCGAAGCGCGCCAGACATGCAGCCTTGTCGAAAATGCCGACGTCCCGTCCGGCGTCGCCGCCCGTCACGGAGCTGCAGCGCGCGAGCACGTCCTCCGGTGCGCCCTTGACGATCAGGCGCACGCCGGCGTCGTCCGCGACGAGCACGGAGACAAGGCGGCGATCGAAGTCGAAAGCCATCTCGTCGAGCTTGCGGCAACCGCCGCCTTCGTCGCCCGCCCGCGCCAGGATCGCATCGTCGAGCGGGCTTCGCACACCGGTCGCGAAACGGCTGTTGATCGCGGCGATTCGCAGCACCCGCTCGTCGGGCGCGCCGCGCGCGTTCTCGGAGCCGACGGCGCGAATCTTCGCTTCGGTGAGCGTGCCCGTCTTGTCGGTGCACAGCACGTCGATGCTGCCGAGCGCGTAGATCGCCGACGGGCGCTTGACGATCACGTGGCGGCGCGCGAGCCGCAGCGCTCCGCGCGCGAGCGTCACCGACACGATCATCGGCAGCAGCTCCGGCGTGAGCCCGACGGCGAGCGCGACCGCAAACAGGAACGATTCGAGCCACGGCCGGTGCAATGCCGCATTGACGAGCAGGACGAACAGGACGAGGAAGAGCGTGAGCCGCAGGATCATCATCCCGAAGCGGCGCGCGCCCGCCTCGAGCGGCGGCTCGGGGCGGGACGACGCGAGCTCGCCTGCCATCGCGCCAAGCGAAGTGGCCTTCCCCGTCGTTTCGACGACGAAGCGCCCGCTGCCGCTCGCCACCGTCGCGCCCATTCGCACGGTCGCATCCCGCGCCTTTTCGGCGGGAAACGACTCGCCGGTCAGCACCGCTTCGTCGATGGACAGGCGATCGGCATCGAGCACCCGGCCGTCGGCCGGCACGACATCGCCAGCGGCGACCACGACGATGTCACCGGGGACGATTTGTGCAACGGGAATCTCGCGACGCGCTCCGTCGCGCACCACGATCGCGGTCGCCGCGATCGTCGCCTGCAGACGCACGAGCGACTGCTCGGCGCGGTGCTCCTGGACGAAGTCGAGCGTGACGCTCGCGAGCACGATCGCGAGGATGATCGCCATGCTGGTGGTCTCACCCGTCGCGCCCAGAATCGAGCTTGCCGCGATCAGGAGAAGTACGAGGGGATTGCGGAAGTGCAGCAGGTATTCGACGGGCACCGCACGCCGCCTGACGCGCATCGTGACGTTCGGCCCGCATTCGGCAAGCCGCGCACGGGCCTGCCCTTCGGTAAGGCCGGCCGGGTCGCTTGTGCCGTACGGCAGCTTGATCGCGATCAAATGCCCCTTCGACGACGGCTTCTATGATCGAAGCGCTTCACGTCCCATCGCGCACGGAGGATCGCATGAAAGCCGGCGACGTCATGACCCACGCGGTCGTCACGATCCGACCCGAGGCGACGCTTCGCGACGCAATCGGCCGGATGATCGAGCACAGGATAAGCGGCCTGCCGGTCGTCGACGAGGACCTCGGCCTCGTCGGTATCGTCACCGAGGGCGACCTCTTGCGGCGGCCCGAAACCGGTACCGAGGCGCCAATGCATCGCTTCGCCGAGCTTTTGCTCGGTCCGGGGCCGAGCGCAGAGACCTACGCACGAAGCCGCGGCCGGCAGGTGAGCGCCGTCATGACGCGCGACGTCGTCACCGTGAGCGGGGATACGCCGCTCGCCGACGTCGTGCGGCTCATGGAAGCGCGTTCGATCAAGCGCGTGCCGGTCGTGGCCGGACGCCGGGTCGTCGGCATCGTGAGTCGCGCGGACTTGATCGCCGCGCTGCGCGAGCGCCTCGAAGCCGGCGCGAGATCCGGCTCGAGCGACGAATCGATTCGGGCGCGGATCGTGGGCGAGATGAAGCGCCAGTCGTGGTGTCCGTCGCACAGCGTGAAAGTCGCCGTGCACGACCGCTGCGTGCGTCTCGAAGGCACCATTTACGACGAGCGCGAACGGCACGGCCTGCACGCGCTCGTCGCCAACGTCGACGGCGTGCGAGCGATCGACGATCAGCTCGACTGCGTCGAGCCGTTGAGCGGCACGCTCATCGGGCGAGCGCCCGCGAATCCGGTTCGCATCGCCGATTAGACGCTTCATCGGTCGCCCCGCGGTCGCCGGGACGGATCACGGCGACCGCGGCGCCGCGCGCACATCGAGCGACAGGATGTAGCGCGCCATCGCGCGCGCGTCCTTCGCCGAGACTTCGGGATGCGGCGGCATGTGCCACGGACCGCCGTGACGCACGCCATTTCGAATCTCGGCCGCGATCACCGCCTCCGCATCGCGCGCGTTGCGAAATTGCGCCGCGACATCGGCGTAGGCGGGGCCCGCCTTCGCGCGGTGGTCCGAGTGGCAGATATAGCACTTGTGCTCGGCCAGAAGCCGTTGCACCTCGACGGCTTCGTCGGCGCGATTCGTCGCCGCAGCCACGCATCGGACGCTTGCGATCAAAGCGAGCGCAAGGAAGAGTCGGATCGTCATGTCGGTCATGTCGGTTTCCGGGACGTGCGCAACGATTCTGGGGCGGCCGTGCAACGCCGCCTTGACGCGCGTCAAGGCAAACGACATCCCTGAGCGCGACGCCGGGCGGCGCAATCGCGCCGACCACGGAACCGGCGCGCGCGGCGCGGGTCTTTTTGCCATGGACGGGCGTTCGCTGAACGCGAAAGGCGCGGCGCGCCGGCGCTTTCTCTGTGGAACGGGTGCATTGACGACGGCGCTCGCGCACGTGCCTCCGCTTATCGCTGCCGACAACAATCCCGTTCCGCAGGCTGGCGAAGCGCGCGATCCTGGCGCGCCGGCGCGCGTGCGGCTCGACGTGAACGGCCATGTTTACGACCTGATGCTCGAGCCGCGCGTGACGCTTCTCGATGCGCTCCGCGAATACATCGGCCTCACCGGAACGAAGAAGGGCTGCGATCGCGGCCAGTGCGGCGCGTGCACGGTCCTCGTCAACGATCGTCGCATCAACGCGTGTCTGGCGCTCGCCGTCGCGCACCAGGACGATCGGATCCGCACCGTAGAAGGACTCGCGAGCGCGACTGCGCTGCATCCGGTGCAGGCCGCGTTCATCGCCCACGACGGCTTTCAATGCGGCTACTGCACGCCCGGGCAGATCTGCTCGGCGGTCGCCATGCTGGACGAAGCGCGAGGCGACACGATCAGCGCGGCGACGCGCGACGTCCGCCGGAACGGGCCGGTCGAATTGACCGATGACGAGATTCGCGAGCGGATGAGCGGCAACCTTTGCCGCTGCGGCGCGTACGTGGGCATCGTCGACGCCGTTCGCGAAGCGTCGAAGCGGACGGCGTAGCGATGCGCGCCTTCGACTACGTTCGCGCCGCGCGTATCGACGACGCGATCGCCGCGCTCGCCGATCCGGGTACGCGCTGCCTCGCCGGCGGCACGAACCTGCTCGACCTCATGAAGGGCTATGTCGAGCAGCCCACGCGGCTCGTCGACATTACGCGCTTGCCGCTCGCCGAGATCGAGCCGCTGGCCGACGGCGGCCTGCGCATCGGTGCGCTCGTGTCGAACAGCGACCTCGCGAACGCGCGGATCGTTCGCGAACGCTACCCGCTGCTCGCGCAGGCGCTCGTGGCCGGTGCGTCGCCGCAGCTTCGGAACATGGCGAGCGTCGGGGGCAACCTGCTGCAGCGCACGCGCTGCCATTACTTCGTCGACGTCGGGTTCGACGCGTGCAACAAGCGCAAGCCGGGCTCCGGCTGCGCCGCGCGCGAAGGGTCAAACCGGATTCACGCGATTCTCGGCGCGAGCGACGCGTGCATCGCGGTCCACCCCTCCGACATGTGCGTGGCGCTCGCCGCGCTCGATGCGCTCGTCGAGGCGCGGAGCACGCAAGGCCTGCGCCGCATCCCGATGGATCGATTCCACCGCCTGCCCGGAACGACGCCGGAGCGCGACACCGAGCTTCGCCGCGACGAGCTGATCACCGCGGTGGTGCTGCCGCCCTCGCCGTTTGCCGATCATTCGCACTATCTGAAGGTAAGGGACCGCGCGAGCTACGAGTTCGCGCTGGTATCGATCGCCGCCGCGCTCGACATGGATGGCGACCGCGTGCGCGATGCGCGCATCGCGCTCGGCGGCGTCGCGCACCGCCCCTGGCGCGCGAGCCGCGCCGAGCAGGTGCTGATCGGTCGTGTGCTCGACGACGACACGCTCGCGAGAGCGGCGCTGGCGGCGACGGAGGGCGCTCGGCCCTACCGCGACAACGCGTTCAAGGTGACGCTGGCGCAGCGCGCGGTCGGGCGCGCGCTGCGCGAGGCGGCCTCGGCATGAGATGAACGCGAACGCCGACAGTATCATCGGCCGGCCCCTCGACCGTACCGATGGACCGCTCAAGACCACCGGGGGCGCGCGCTATGCCGCCGAGTTCCGTCTCGCAGGTCTTTGCCACGCGGTGATGGTGCTGTCGACGATAGCGCGCGGACGCATCGTCGATCTCGACTCGACGCGCGCGGAGAATGCGGCCGGCGTGCTGCTCGTGCTGTCGCACCGCAATGCGCCGACCTTGCCGGAGCACGGCCGCGCTGCGTTCAAGCCGCCGGCGGGCAGGGCGTTGTCGCTGTTCCAGGACGACGAAGTCCACTACAACCGGCAACCGATCGCCGTCGTCGTCGCCGACACACTCGAGCATGCGGTCGCAGGGGCGGCGCTCGTCGACGCTCGCTATGCGCCGCAGCCCCCGCTGCTCGACTTCGAGCGCGAGCGCTCCCATGCGCACGCGCCCAAGGAAATCTTCGGCAAGCCGCCCGACGTGAGCTGGGGCGACGTGGACGCCGGTGCCCGCGACGCCGAGGTGCGGGTGGATGCCACGTTCACGACGCCGATGCAGAACCACAACCCGCTCGAGCCCCATGCGACGATCGCCGACTGGGACGGCGAGCGCCTGACGCTATACGACGCGACGCAGTACGTCTCGGGCGTGCGCGACACGGTCGCCAGGACGGTCGGCATCCCCACGGACAACGTGCGGGTCGTGTCTCCGTTCGTCGGCGGCGGATTCGGCTGCAAGGGCTCGGCGTGGTCGCACGTCGTGCTGTCGGCGATCTGTGCGCGCCGGCTGAAGCGGCCGGTCAAGCTCGTCGTCGACCGCCAGCAGATGTTCGGACCGGTCGGAGGGCGGCCGCATACGGTGCAGCAGGTCGCGCTCGGTGCGCGCAAGGATGGGACGCTCACCTACGTTCGGCACGCACTCTTCTCGCATACGTCCGATTTCGAGGACTGGACCGAGCCGTCGGCGGTCGTGTCGCGCATGATGTACGCGTGCCCGAACGGCACGACGACGCACCGGCTCGTGAAGCTCAACACCGGAACGCCGACGTTCCAGCGCGCACCGGGCGAGGCGACCGGCAACTACGCGCTCGAAGTCGCGATGGACGAGCTCGCGATCGCGCTTGCGATCGATCCGTTGACGCTGCGGTTGCGCAATCACGCCGAGCGTGAGGCCGATACCGGCAAACCGTTCTCGAGCAAGCATCTGCGCGAGTGCTACGCGCAGGCGGCCGAGCAATTCGGCTGGTCGCAGCGGACGCCGATGCCGAGGTCGATGCGGGACGGCCGCGAACTCGTCGGCTTCGGGATGGCGACGGCGTCATATCCGGCCCATCGGATGAGCGCGAGCGCGCGAGCGGTACTGATGCCCGACGGAACGTTCGTCGTGCAATCCGGCACGCAGGAAATCGGCACCGGCACCTACACGGTGATGACGCAGGTCGCCGCCGATTCGCTCGGCGTGTCTCCGAGCCGCGTGCGCTTCGAGCTCGGCGACACCAACCTGCCGCATGCGCCGGTATCGGGCGGATCGATGAGCGCCGCAAGCGTCGGCCCCGCCGTCCAGGCCGCGTGCCGGCGGCTTCGCGAAATGCTGATCATACGAGCGACGCAGGACGGTGCCTCGCCCATTCATGGCGCGGCGCCCTCGCGCGTCGGCGTCGACGGCGGCTGGCTTGCGGTCCGCGACGAGCCGTCGCGACGCGAGACGATCGCGGCGCTCGCCGGCCGCGCCGCGCGGCCGCTCGAAGCGACGGCCGAGGCGGCGCCCGACAAGGCAAGCGAACGTCTCGCCACGCACTCGTTCGGCGCCGTGTTCGCCGAAGTGCGCGTCGATGCCGATCTCGGCGTGATCCGCGTTCCGCGGATCGTCGCCGCGTACGACATCGGGCGCCCGCTGAACGAGAAAACGGCGCGCAGCCAGCTGCAGGGTGGAATCGTCTGGGGCATGAGCTTCGCGCTGCTCGAGGACTCGAAGATGGACGATCGCGACGGCCGCATCGTCAACGCAAATCTCGCCGAATACCACGTGCCGGTCAACGCCGACGTCCGCGCTGTCGACGTGACGTTCGTCGATCACCCGGACTACGCGTTCAACCCGCTCGGCATTCGCGGGATCGGTGAAATCGGGATCACCGGCGTGCCGGCCGCACTGTGCAACGCAATCCATCATGCGACGGGCCGGCGGCTGCGCGATCTTCCGATGACGCTCGACAAGCTTCTCTGAAGCAAGGCTGCTGCCGGTCGCCGCCGTATTGACGAACGACCGGGCCCGGCGTCTCATGCACGCTGCGAGACGTCTTTTTACGCCGAGGAGGAGCGCATCATGGCAAAGAAGGCTGCAGCGAGGTCCCGGACCGAGCACGGTTCGAGCAACGAAGTTGGCCGCAAACGTTCGGCGCCGAAGATCGAGACCGCCGAATCGGCCGACCACGCGCAGGGCGCGAAGTCGTCGGGCGCGTCGAAGGCGTCGTCGGCGTTGCCCGGTTCGGGCGACGTGTCGAAGATGGCGCAGATGATGACGCCGGAGCAGGCGCTCGATCTCTACAAGACGAACGCCGCGCTGGCGCTCGCCGTCATCAACGCGGCCATCGAGGGCGCGGGCCGGCTGCGCCGGAAGCAGTTCGAAGGCGAGGAAGAGGCGCGCGAGTTCCAGCGCAAACACGCGAAGTCGGCGGCGCAGGCGCGCGATCCGCAGGCGCTCGTCGCGGCGGGACAGGGCGCAGCCCAGGAGGCGATGGAACGGTCGCTTCGCTACTGGAGCGAGATGTTCGACCTGATCGTCGAGATCCAGAAGCGGCTCTTCGCGCTGATGGACGAGCAGATGGAAGGCGTCCCGGGCGTCAGGGAGACCCGCGCGGCGCTCGCGATGATGCCCGACATGGGTCAGATGCAGAAGGTGGTCTCGGCGATGCAGGGCGTCGTCTCGTCCGGCGAGTCGACGTTCGCGTCGATGCAGCGCGTCATGGGGGACTTCGCCAAGCTCGCGACCGCGTCCGGCGCGGCGGGCAACCGCCGCTGAAACGGTGGGCACGGCCGTCGGGCAGCGCCTTCGACACGGCCCGTTACAGCGCCGTGTAGGTCAAAGTCTTACAAATTTGGTACGATCCGTCCCGGTATTGGAGAAAGCCGGGATGGATCGTCGGGTCGACTGGATCATTCGCAAGGGCGCGCTCGCCGCGCTGCTCTATCTCGCCATCGTGGCGGGCGCCGATGGACTCTTCTACGGGGTCGCCGCGCTCGTCTGGTGGCCGCTCCTGACGAACCTCTGGTCGGTACCGCTCGGCTCCGCATGGCGCACGGCGGGTCCGCCTCCGCTGCCGCCCACGGCCGCGATGACGTTCGACCTGGCCGCGCTGGGCTCGATGTTCCTCGCGCACTGGTACTGGACCGCGTTCGCCTACGCGGCAGGCTGCGGTTTCGCGATGCTGGTGCAGGCTCGCGCACCGAGCAAGTCGTAGGCAGTGTGAGACAGCCGGCCGCGCGCTACGGCTCGCGCGCCGGATCGTCGTCGGGCAGCACTTCCCGAAACACCGGCTGGCGCTTCCATGCAGGGACCGGAGGAACCGATCCTTCGCGTGGCGTGTAAGGCGACCACTCGACGACCTGCATCCGATGCACGTACCGGGGGCAATTCGGGAAGATCCGGCTCGCTCGCACCCGAACGACGAGTTGCGCGCCGGGAAACGTCGAGCGAAGCGGGTCGTCGCCGGCGAAGCTCGCCGTGCCGAGCACGCGCAGCCGCCGCGGTCGCTCGAAATCGATGAAGAGCAGCGACACCGCCGGATTGACCGCGATGTTGCCGAGGCTGCGGAACATCCCGTTGCCGTCGTAGCTCGGGAACACGAGCTCGGCGGGCGCGCTCACGCGAACGAAGCCCGGCGCTCCGCCCTTGTACGAGCAGTCGGGTTGTCCCGTCGCATCCGCCGTCGCGAGGAAGAACAGCGGGCGGCTCTCGATGAATTGCCGGTCCTCGTCGGTGAAGGCGCGCCGGCCGAGTCTCTCGTCGAGGCGGTCGGCGAGCGGGCGCGTGCCGAAGCGCGCCTGCAGCGCGCGCATGCCTTCGTGATACGGGCCGTCGCCCGCCGCGTCGTCGTTCATGATGCCCTCCGCTCGCGTGCCCGTGCTTGCACGTTCGGTGGCGGGGGGTGCCCAGGGCCGGACTCGAACCGGCATGGCCTCGCGGCCGGGGGATTTTAAGTCCCCTGCGTCTACCCGTTTCGCCACCCGGGCGCCCGCACGATTGTAGCCCCCGGTGTCCCACCGGCGCCTTGCGTTTGCGGTTACACTGACCGTTCGCGCTGCGCACTGGAATAGGGCAGTGCGCCTGCGTGTTTGTACCGATCGGGTTTCCGTACCCACGATGCCGAGGTCGCGCCCGATCCGGCGGCTGCGTCCCGGCTTTCATCCATTCAAGAAGGGTCCACCATGATTGACAAATCGAAAAAGGTGATGCGGTTGGCAGGGTGGTCGTTCGCTGCGGCGCTGGCATGCACCTCGGCGGCGGCGTTGGCCGCAGCGATGAACCTCAAGCTCTCCGGCGAGGAGGAAAACCCGCCCGTCCAGGGCAGCTCGTCGGGCACCGGGACGATCACCATCAACGACGACGGAAGCGTGAGTGGCAGCGTCACCGCGAGCGGCTTCACACCGACGGCCGCCCACATTCACGAAGGCAATGACTGCACGACCGGGAAGGTCATCGTGCCGCTTATGAAAGAAGGCGACAGCTTCAAGGCGCCCCCCGGCGCGAAGCTCACGCCGGACCAGATGAAGTCGCTTAAGGAGGGCAACCTGTACGTCAATATCCACAGCGCCGCGCATCCCCGCGGCGAAGTGTGCGCCAAGCTGAAGTCCTGAGGCGCCGCTTCTCCCTTGACGGCCGCGTCCGGCACCGGACGCGGCCGTTTTCATTTCCGGCTTCCGTCAGTGGACGAGGACGACCGGGATGTGCGCCAGATGCACGACGCGTGTGGCGACCGATCCCATCGTTATGCTCGCGAGCGCGGATCTTCCCCGCGTGCCCATGAAGATGATGTCGGTCCCCGCCGTGCGCGCGTGCTCGACGATCGTTTCCGCGATGGGACCGACGAGGCGCTGAACGTCGTATCGGACCTTCGCGCCGTCGAGCAGCTCCCGGCTCGGCTGCAGCATCGCGTCGCTCTCGTCCTCGTAGTACTTCCGCACCATTTCCTTGCTGACGAACTGGCCCATGTTGGGAACCTTCGGCAGGGGCAGATGGACCGTGCACACCTCGATCGTCGGCGGCTCGCGATACCAGTCGAGCGTCTCGATCAGCTTGCGCGTCGCATTGACCGCGCTCGGCGAGCCGTCGACCGGCAGCAGAATCTTCAGCATGGGCGCCTCCTCGTTCCGACCTCTGCGGTGACGGAAGATTGTCGCAGATCAAGGCGTGCGACGCGCGAGCCGCCCGAGAATCGCGGTGCCGCGCGCCGCATCCGGCGCTCCACGCCATGCCGAGTCCCGCGTTCGCGATGCCCGCCGAAGCCCCCCACGAGCCCGATGCACGAGCCGAAGCAGCGAACCGCTGTTTTCATTGCGGGGCATCGAACCCGCAGGGCGCGGGCTGGCGGGCCACGATCGACACCGTCGAGCGCAGCTTCTGCTGCGCCGGCTGCCGGGCTGTGGCGCAGACGATACACGCCGCCGGTCTTGACGCGTTCTATGCGCAACGCAATGGGCCGGCAACGTTGCCGAACGGCGCCGACGACGGCGCGCGAAGTGCGGCAGCGGCCGCGGCGGCCGGGCAGGTCGTCGCGCTGCCCGGCGGCGAGCGCGAAGTCGCGCTGCTGCTCGAGGGTATCCGCTGCGGCGCGTGCGTCTGGCTGATCGAGTCGTGGCTCGCGCGGCAGCCAGGAGTTCGCGCCGCCGCGGTGAACCTTGCCACGCGGCGTGCGCGCGTCCGCTTTTCGGCCGCGGAAACCGATCTCGCCGCGATCCTTCTAGCGGTCGAGCGCATCGGCTACCGGGCACATCCGTACGATCGCCGTCGGCGCGAGGCGCTCGCCCGGCGCGAAGGGCGCGCCCTGCTGCGCAGGACCGCGCTCGCGCTGCTCGGCATGATGCAGGTGATGATGTTCGCGGTGCCCGCGTACGTCACGACGGACGGCATCGACGCGCCCTTGCGGTCGCTGCTCGACGAGGCGAGTCTCGCGATCGCGTTGCCGGTCGTGCTCTACTCGGCGTGGCCGTTCTTCGCCGGCGCATGGCGCGATGTGCGGCGGCTGCGCCGGCCGGGCATGGACGTCCCGATCGCAATCGGCATCCTCGCGGCATTCGCGGCGAGCGCCGCGAACACGCTTCGTGGCGCCGGTCCCGTCTACTTCGATTCGGTGACGATGTTCGTCGCGCTGGTCCTCGCGGCCCGCTGGCTCGAGTGGCGCATGCGCGAGAAAGCCGGCGACATGCTCGAGGCGACGGCGAGCGACGTGCCGGCCACCGCGCAGCGCCTCGCGGGTTATCCCGGCTCGTCGCGCGCCGAGACCATTTCCGCCGCGTCCCTCGCGTGCGGCGACATCGTCCGCGTTCCCGCCGGTGCACCGGTACCCGCGGACGGCGACGTCGTCGAAGGACGATCGAGCGTCGAAGAGGCACTGCTGACGGGCGAATGCTGGCCGCGCGCGAAGGGACCGGGCGACCCGCTCGTCGCCGGCTCGATCAACCGCGAAAGCCCGCTGGTGATGCGCGTGCAGCGCGCCGGCGACGCGACGACGCTCGCGGCGATCGGTCGCCTCGTCGAGCGGGCCGCAGCCGAGCGGCCGCGGGTGGCACGCCTCGCCGATCGCGTCGCGAGCTTCTTCGTGGCGGGCCTGCTGGCCGTGGCCGGCATCGCCGCGCTCGCCTGGTGGCCCGACGATCCGCAGCGTGCGGTGGCGGTCGCCGTCGCCGTGCTCGTGGTTTCGTGCCCGTGCGCACTGTCGCTCGCCACGCCCGCGGCGCTCGCGTGCACGGCGGGCGCGCTCGCGCGGCGCGGGGTCCTGATCGTGAGAAGCGACGCGCTCGAGGCGCTGGCGCGCGTGACGCACGTCGTCCTCGACAAGACGGGCACGTTGACGTCGGGCCGCGTGCGCTTGCTGGAAACCGTCGCAACCGACGGCAACTCGGAGCGGTGCCGCGAGATCGCAGGCGCGCTCGAGCAGGGGTCGGCGCATCCGATCGGGCGCGCGATCGCGGCATCGGCGTGGAACGTGCCCGCCGCGCGCGACGTCGTCGCGTTTCAGGGGCGTGGCGTCGAGGGTAGCGTCGGCGGCGTGCGTTATCGCCTCGGGACGCCAGCATGGGTTGCGGCGTTTCGCAACGCGACCGACGAACCGATCCCCTCATCGCCTGGAAACATCGTAGTCGCGCTCGGCACGCGGACGCGCCTCGTCGCGACGCTGCGACTCGGCGACACGCTGCGCGACGACGCCTGCTCGCTGGTCGCAGCGCTTCGCGCAGCGGGCCTGCGCGTGTCGATCCTGTCCGGCGATCGCGCCGCGAACGTCGCGCACGTCGCTGCGGCGGTCGGCGTCGCCAGTTGGCGCGCCGAAGCGACGCCGCAGGACAAGCGCGCGCACGTCGCGATGCTCCAGCGGAACGGCGCGGTCGTCGCAATGGCCGGCGACGGCATCAACGATGCGCCGAGCCTCGCGTGCGCCGACGTCTCGATCGCGCACGGCAGCGCCGCGCCTTTCACGCAATGGACGGCGGACGTCGTCGTACCCGGTGGCGACCTCGGCGCAATCGGCTTCACGCTCGGCGCGGCGCGACGCACGTTCCGGGTGATTCGCGAGAACGTGGCGTGGGCGCTCGTCTACAACGCGGTCGCGATCCCGCTTGCCGCGACCGGTCACCTGACGCCGCTCGTTGCGGCGGCGGGCATGTCCGCATCGTCCCTGTTTGTCGTCGCGAACGCGCTGCGGCTCGCGCGCGTCGCACCGGCCGCGGCAACGCCCGCGCACGATCGCAGCGCCGAGCCGGCGCCCGCCTAGCAGCGATACTTCGGCGTGGACATCCTGTACATGCTCGTTCCGCTGTCGGTGGTGCTCGTGTTCGCGATCGGCGCGTTCTTCTGGTGGGCGACGGCGAGCGGCCAGTTCGACGACCTCGAAGGCCCCGCGCACCGCATCATCGCGGACGACGATCGCGCGGATTGATCTGCATCAAGAGGCGCCGCGCGTCTGGCCGCTACGATCGCCGGCGACTGCCAACCCGCCCTTTCCACGATGACGACCGCCGACGCAATCATGCCGCCGCTCGCAATGCCGGCCACGGCCGTGAGCGAAACGTTCAACTACAAGGTCGTGCGCCAGTTCGCGATCATGACGATCGTCTGGGGCGTCGTCGGCATGGCCGTCGGCGTGCTGATCGCCGCCCAGCTCGTCTGGCCGGATCTGACGTTCGGCATTCCATGGCTTTCGTACGGTCGGCTTCGCCCGCTCCATACGAACGCGGTGATCTTCGCGTTCGGCGGATCGGGCTTGATCGGCACCTCGTATTACGTCGTGCAGCGCACCTGCCAGGCGCGCCTTTTCGGCGGCCCGCTCGTGGCGTTCACGTTCTGGGGATGGACGGCGGTGATCGTGCTCGCCGCGATCACGCTGCCGCTCGGCTTCACGAGCGGCAAGGAATACGCGGAACTCGAATGGCCGATCGACCTGCTGATCGCCGTCGTATGGGTGGCCTACGCCATCGTCTTCTTCGGCACGATCGCCAAGCGGCGCACCGAGCACATCTACGTCGCCAACTGGTTCTACGGCGCGTTCATCCTGACGATTGCGTTGCTGCACATCGTGAACAGCGCCGAATCCCCTGCGTCGTTCTGGCCGATGAAATCGTATTCCGCGTACGCCGGCGTGCAGGACGCGATGGTGCAGTGGTGGTACGGACACAACGCGGTGGGCTTCTTCCTGACGGCCGGCTTCCTCGGAATGATGTACTACTTCGTGCCGAAGCAGGCAGGCCGGCCGATTTATTCGTACCGGCTGTCGGTGGTGCACTTCTGGGCGCTGATCTTCACGTACATGTGGGCGGGCCCGCATCACCTGCACTACACGGCGCTGCCCGACTGGACGCAGTCGATCGGCATGCTGTTCTCGCTGATCCTGCTCGCGCCGTCGTGGGGCGGCATGATCAACGGGATGATGACGTTGTCGGGCGCGTGGTACAAGCTGCGCGACGACCCGATCCTCAAGTTCCTGATCGTCTCGCTGTCGTTCTACGGCATGTCGACGTTCGAGGGACCGATGATGTCGATCAAGACGGTCAACGCGCTGTCGCATTACACGGACTGGACGATCGGCCATGTGCATTCGGGCGCCCTCGGCTGGGTCGCGTTCATGACGATCGGCAGCACGTACTACCTGATCCCGCGGCTCTTCGGTCGGCAACAGATGTGGTCGATGCGCCTCGTCACCGCGCACTTCTGGATCGCGACGATCGGCGTCGTGCTGTACATCGCGTCGATGTGGATCGCGGGCGTGATGCAGGGCCTCATGTGGCGCGCGACCAATCCCGACGGGACGCTTACCTACGCGTTCGCCGAGAGCGTCAAGGCGACCTATCCGTTCTACACGATCCGGCTTCTCGGGGGCACGCTGTTCCTGGCCGGGATGCTGCTGATGGCGTGGAACGTCATGCGCACCGCCTCGGGCGCGCGGCCGCTCGACGCGGTCATCCCGACGCCGGGCGCATCGCTCGCCCCCGCCGCCTGAGGGTCCGCACATGAAGCACGAGCTCATCGAGAAGAACGTCGGCCTGCTGGTCGTGCTGACGATCCTGGTCGTCGCGGTCGGCGGCATCGTCGAGATCGTTCCGCTCTATTTCCAGAAATCGACGACGGCCCCGGTCGCCGGCGTCGTTCCCTACCCGCCGCTGCAGCTCGCGGGCCGCGACGTCTACGTTCGCGAAGGCTGCTACAACTGCCACTCGCAGATGATCAGGCCTTTCCGGGCGGAGACCGAGCGTTACGGTCACTATTCGGTGGCCGGCGAGTCGGTGTACGACCATCCGTTCCAGTGGGGCAGCAAGCGCACGGGACCCGATCTCGCGCGCGTCGGCGGCCGCTACTCCGACGAGTGGCATCGCGTGCATCTCGGCAACCCCCGCGACGTCGTGCCCGAATCGAACATGCCTGCCTATCCGTGGCTCGCATCGACGCAACTCGCGCCCGACGACATTCGATCGCACATGCGCGCGCTGCGCCGGGTCGGCGTTCCGTACAGCGACGACGAGATCGCGAAGGCGCCCGAGCAGCTGCGCGGCAAGACGGAGGAGGACGCGCTCGTCGCGTACCTGCAGAACCTCGGGCTCGCGCTTCGCAACGTGAGGTAAGTTCGATGGAACTCTATTCGATGCTCTCGAGCGTGACGACCGTCGTGTCGCTGGTGCTCTTCATCGGCATCGTCGGCTGGGCGTGGAGCGCACGGCGGCGGGAAGCGTTTCGCCACGCCGCGGACGAGCCGTTCGCGCTGCCCGACGAGGTGGCCGAGCCGCTCGACACTGCACGGAGCCGGCAGCGATGAGCGACTTCGTTACGGGCGGCTGGAGCTTTTTCGTCGCGATCGCGACGATCGTTTCGATACTGGCGTGCGGCGCGTTTCTCTACGCGCTCGGCCGCATGCGCGTCGCGCGGAAGACCGGCGACGAGACCGTCGGAACCACCGGTCACGTCTGGGATGGCGACCTCGCGGAGTACAACAATCCGCTGCCGCGCTGGTGGATGTGGCTCTTCTACCTGACGATCGCGTTCTCGATCGTGTACCTGATCCTCTATCCGGGCCTCGGCAGCCTGCCCGGCATCCTTTCGTGGACCTCCACCGGCGCATACACGGCGGAGGTGAGCGACGTCGACGCGAAGGTCGCGCCGATCTACGCGCGCTACAAGGAGATGGACGTGAGGGCGATCGCCGCACAGCCGGAGGCGCGCGCAATCGGCGAGCGGCTGTTCCTGAACTACTGCGCGCAGTGCCACGGCTCGGACGCGGCGGGCAGCAAGGGTTTCCCGAACCTGACCGACCGCGACTGGCTCTACGGGGGCGATCCCGAGCGCATTCGCCAGAGCATCACGGACGGCCGCAACGGCGTCATGCCTCGGTTCGGTCCGGTCCTGGGCGACGAGGGCGTCCGCAACGTCGTCGCGTATGTCCGCAGCCTGTCGGGATTGCCGAGCGACAGCGTCCGCGCGTTCCAGGGCAAGGCGCTGTTCCTGCAAAACTGCTCCGCGTGCCATGGCGCCGACGGCAAGGGCAACCAGGACATCGGCGCGCCGAATCTCACGGATCAGATCTGGCTCTACGGCAGCACGGAGGCCGCGATCACCGAGACGGTGACGAAGGGCCGCGGGCAGGCGTCGGCCGTGACGCGGATGCCGGCGCATCGCGATCGTCTCGACGAGGCCAAGATCAAGCTCCTGACCGCGTACGTCTGGGGCTTCTCGAACGCGAAGTAGGGCACGTCGAACCACCATGGACAAAAGCGCGCAGCGCGTCATCGAACGCGCGCAGGCGAGCTCGAGAGCGGCCATGAAACGGGTGATACCGATCGAGCCTGCGACCGACGAGATCGCGCTCTACGAGATCCGCAAGAAGATCCATCCGCGATCCGTGCACGGCTGGTTCGCCGGTTGGCGGATCGCGTTCGTCGTCGCGACGCAGCTCGTGTTCTACGGCATGCCGTGGCTCACGTGGAACGGCCGGCAGGCCGTGCTCTTCGATCTCGGCGCGCGCAAGTTCTACATCTTCGGCGCGTTGTTCTGGCCGCAGGACGTCATCTATCTCGCGGTCATCCTGATCGCCGCGGCGCTTTCGCTGTTCCTGTTCACGGCCGTCGCGGGCCGCCTCTGGTGCGGCTTCGCATGCCCGCAGACCGTGTACACCGAAATCTTCATGTGGATCGAGCGGCGGATCGAGGGCGAGCGTCTTGCGCGGCTCAAGCTCGACGATGCGCCGATGTCGCCGCGCAAGCTCGCACTGCGCACGGCGAAGCACGCCGCGTGGCTCGCGGTCGCCCTCTGGACCGGCTACACGTTCGTCGGCTACTTCACCCCGATCCGCGCGCTCGGCGTTTCGGCGCTCTCGCTCCGTCTGGGGCCCTGGGAGACGTTCTGGATCCTGTTCTATTCGCTGGCCACTTACGGCAACGCCGGTTGGCTGCGCGAGCAGGTGTGCAAGTACATGTGCCCGTACGCGCGCTTCCAGAGCGTGATGTTCGACAAGGACACGCTGGTCATCACGTACGACCGCTCGCGCGGCGAGCCGCGCGGCGGGCGCGCGAAGTCCGTCGATCCGCGCACCAGGGGACTCGGCGACTGCGTCGACTGCGGCATCTGCGTGCAGGTGTGTCCGACGGGCATCGACATTCGCCAGGGGCTGCAATTCGAGTGCATCGGCTGCGCAGCCTGCATCGATGGCTGCAACCAGGTGATGGACAAGATGGGCTATGCGCGCGGCCTCATCCGTTACACGACGGAGAATGCGCTCGAGCACGGGTTCGGCAAGCGCGCGATGTGGAAACGGGCGATGCGGCCTCGAACGCTCGTGTATGCCGGCGTGCTCGCGATCATCGTGTCGACGCTCACGTTCTCGCTCGCGACGCGCAATCCGCTGCGCGTCGACGTGATCCGCGACCGCGGCGCGCTCGCGCGCGAAGCGGCGCCGGGACGCATCGAGAACGTCTACCGGCTGCAGATCATCAACGGGGACGAAAAAGCACGGCGCTTCACGATCGATGCGGCGGGCCTGCCCGGCATCGAGGTCGTCGGCATCACCCAACCGGTCGACGTGGACGCCGCATCCACCCGACTCGTTCCATTGCGGCTGCAGGCATCGCTCGAGGGAAGCCCGGCGCCGTCGCCCGGAAGCCACAAGATCGAACTGACGGTACGCGCTATCGACGAGCATCACATGATCCGCCATGAGCCCACGACCTTCATCGTTCCGCGCTGACGACGTCTCGTCGCCGGCGAGCGCATCGCGCTGGCCCTGGTTGCTCGCCGCCGGACCTG
This sequence comes from Casimicrobiaceae bacterium, assembly GCA_035455705.1. GTDB lineage: Bacteria > Pseudomonadota > Gammaproteobacteria > Burkholderiales > Casimicrobiaceae > VBCG01. Next base: position 30,121 of record DATIEN010000005.1, read on the forward strand.
CGATCGTCGTCGTCGCGTCGCTCGCCACGGCGTGGATCGCCGCGACGCGCGGCGATCATGTCGTCGATGACAATTACTACAAGGTCGGCCTCGCGATCAACCGGCGCCTGGCCGCGTCGCCGGCGCCGGTCGACGACGCGCGAGCGACGCTGACGATCACGCGCGAGGGTCGCGTGCGACTGCACGTCGACGAAGCGTCACGGTTGCCGGCGCGCGTTTCGGTATCGCTGCGGCATCCGGGGCAGCGCGCCGCTTCGGTCGCGCTCGCCGCCGAGGGTGATCGCGACTGGAGCGGATCGCTCGCCGATCTGGAAGCCGGACGCCGTATCGTCACCGTGGAATCGGACGCGTGGAATCTTCCCGTGACCGTGATCGACTCCGTGCCGGCGACGATCAACCTCGGCACGCCGGCTTCCACCGGAGGCCCGCTGCAGCGGGACCCGAAGCGATGAGGCAGGCGCAGTGACCGGCTGGGAGCGCGTGATGCTGGTGGCGTGGCCAGGGTTCGTCGCCGCGCTCGTCGCCGAATTCGTGTTCTTCGCGGCGTTCGATCCGCTCGACTTCAACGAACGGCTCGCCCTGTCGCGCGAGGCGGTGTACACGATCGGCTTTATCGCGTTCTGGCTTCTCGGAAGCCTGTCGTCGGGGCTGACGCTCCTGCTTGCCGCGAGGCGCGGGGGCGCCGAGCCGTTGGGGCGCGCGTGAACGCGGGTCTTGTCTTCGGGGCGCTCGTCGCCGGCCTGCTCGGCGGGGTGCACTGCGCAGCGATGTGCGGCGGCTTCGTCACGGCGCTCGCCGCACGCGACCGAACGCTCGCCGCGCCGCTTCTGCCCGCGCGGGCGATCGTCGCCGGCCAGGCGTCGTATCATGCGGGACGCATCGCGACGTATGCGCTGCTCGGTGCAGCACTCGGCGGCGCCGGCAGCGCCGCGTTGCTTGCGGCCGGCGCGCTGCCGATCCAGCGCGCCGCGTACGTCGCCAGCAATCTGTTGCTTCTCGGCCTCGGCGCTTCGTTCGTCGTTCAAATGCCGCAAAGCGGCGCGCTCGCGCGCGGGGGCGCCCGTGTCTTCGGCGCGGTGCTCGCCGCTGTCGGGCCGCTGGCGCGCTCGCCCGGCGCGCGGGGGCGCGTCACGATGGGCCTGATCTGGGGGCTTATGCCCTGCGGCCTCGTCTACGCGGTCCTGCCGCTCGCGCTCCTCGCCGGCGGGCCAGCGCAAGGGGCGCTCGTCATGCTGGCCTTCGGCGTCGGCACGCTGCCGAGCCTCCTTGCGGCCGGACTTGTCGTCGCGCGGCTACGCTCGACAAGGTTCCGTGCGGTTCGCTGGTCGATGGCGGGCATTGTCGTCGCATTCGGGCTCCTCGGGCTCGCGCGCGCATTCGTGGCGCCCGCTGATTCGCTGCTGGCTTTCTGCCTGGGCTGACCGTTCGGCGAACTCCGCGCGCTTTCCGCTGACACATGCGTGTACAGCGGACATGCCCAACGAACCCGAGAATCTCGACAACCTCTTCGAGAGCGCGCCTCAGACCGACCGCCGCTTCGATCCGACCCAAATCGCCCATTTGCCCGAGCCGGCGCAGCGTTACCTGGCGCATGCGATCGCGCCCGAGGCGCTGCTCGCGGCCGCGGTGCGCCTGCGCATGCACGGTACCATTCGCCTCAAGAAGCGCTGGCATCCGTTCACCGCCGAGCAGGTGATCGTGCGCGATCGCGGGATGGTGTGGCGCGCGCGGGTGAAGTTCGCCGGCACGACGATCCGCGGATTCGACTGCTTTCTCGACGGCGAGGGCCGCATGCGCTGGAAGCTTGCCGGCGTGCTGCCGGTCGTCAACGCCGAGGGGCCCGACATCTCGCGATCGTCGGCGGGGCGGTTTGCCGCGGAGTCCATATGGCTGCCCTCCGTCTTCGTGAGCGAGCGCGTCTCGTGGGGGGCCGACGAGCCGGGCGTCGCCCATGCGCGGTTCGCGGTTGACGAGCACGACGAGGACGTCGCGCTGACGCTGTCGGGCGGCTGCCTGCAGTCCGTCGCGCTGTCGCGGTGGGGCAATCCCGACGGCGGCGATTTTCGCGACGTCGATTTCGGCGCCGCGGTCGACCAGGAGGCGACGTTCGGCGGCTACACGATTCCCGCGCGCATTCGCGCGGGCTGGTATTTCGGCAGCGATCGTTTCGAGAACGAAGGGAAGTTCCTCCAGGCGACGATCGACAGCGCCGTGTTCCGCTGATCAACGGCGCCGCACCACCTTCGCGTAGAGATCCCCGAGTGCGCCGTTCGGGTCGTAGCGCGCCTTGAGCGCGCGGTAGGCCGCGCGGTCGTAGATCGACCAGAATTCGTCCTCGGCGTAGTACGAGTCGGAGTACAGCGACTTGATCCCGCCCACCTCGGCGACCTTGCGTTCGATCTTGCGGTTCACGAAGCCGCGCGGGCGCGGCTCGCGCGACGGCACCGTATCCCAGAAACCGAAATTCACCGACAGCGTCCCGCGCGGCAATGGATAAAGCGTCGCGTCGCCCATGGGATCGGGCGCGCGGATCGGGCACACCCAGATCGGAAGGATGCCGACCTCGGCATGCAGGAAATCGAGGACTTCGGCCGCGCGCCCGAGTGGAACGTCGACGTCCTGGATGACCGATTCCG
>DATIEN010000006.1:0-8499 GCA_035455705.1 Casimicrobiaceae bacterium
AGCGAGACCATCGGCTCCTGGAAGATCATCGAGATATGCCGGCCGCGAATGCGGCGCATCTTGCGGCCGTCGGGCGCGAGCCGCACGATCTCGGTCGGCCGCTCGCGTGCGTCGGGCGGCGTGAACACGATGTGCCCGGACGTGATGCGGGCGCTCGGCGGAAGGATGCGCATGATCGCCTGCGCCGTGATCGACTTGCCCGAGCCCGATTCGCCGACGAGCGCGAGCGTCGAGCCGGGGGCGATCCGGAACGAGACCCGGTCGAGCGCAGGGATCCGCATGCCGCGCGTGTCGAATTCGATCGACAGGTCGCGCACCTCGATCAGGTCAGCCAAGGCGGGTCTCCGTCATCCGGCACCGGAAGCGCGATGCGCGTCGGGAACGTTGCGGAAACCTTCGCACGCCTTGCGCAACCGCAGCGCGTAGGGGAGGTTGCGCACCGCGAAGTGGAGAAAGCCGCCGACGCGGGCGAGCGTCGAGCGCTTGCGGGGCGGCTCGAGCTTGGGCACGTGCTGCGCGAGATCGACGTACCACGCGGGCGTGGGCCCGATGTCGTCGAGTTCGAGGTCGAACGCGGCCGCCTGCTCGCGCAGCGCGTCGCCGAGCATCGCGTGCACGGCCTTCGTGACCAGCAGGTACTCGGCGACCGGCACCGCATTCTTGAGCATCCGATGCACGACGATCACGTCGACGCCGGCGAGCTCGGTCATCCGCTTGACCTTCTGCACGGCGACGCCGCCCGCATGGCCGACCAGCTTGATCTTCAGGTTGCCCGCCTGCTGGCAGCCGTCGCACGGGCACAGCGTGTTCGTCTTGATGTCGGCGGCACGCGCGTGAAAGGCCCGGTAGATCGCGGCCGCGCGCTCGCCGATCCGCGCCGACGCGTGCTCGCCGTCGCGGGGAGCCGGCATGTGGAAGAACGCCGCGTCGCCCTCGAGCTTCGCGAGCCTGAGCTGCGGCTGCGCGGCGTCGATCACGGCCTCGAGCAGGTCGGCGATGATCTGTTGCGCGTGCAGGAGGCTCGTGTCGTGCATCTTCATGAAGCGCGTGTAGCCGGCGATATCGGCGATCAGCAGCAGCGTGGGCTCGACGGCCATGTCGTGAATTGGCGCGAACGCGATCAGCGACGACGCGTGAGCCTAACCTGCATACACCGGCGCAGGCTGCGTGAAGAACGCGTTCAGGATGTGGTAGACGAGCCGGTAGTTCTTCTGCTGGAAGCTCGCATGCGAGATGCCGGGCATCACCGCGAAGTGCTTGTCGGGGTTCGGCAGGCGCCGGAAGAATTCGACGAGGTCGTCGAAGGCCGCGATGCCGTCGTATTCGCCGCGCATGAGCAGCGTGGGAACGGTGATCAGCGTGGGATCCACGAGGGGCAGCTTCGAGCACATGTCGACGTACGTGCCGTTCGGCATCGAGTCGTCGAGCGCGAGGATCGCGTCGGCGAACGCGGCGACGACGCGTGGCTCCGCGCACCCGGGATGGTCGCGGGCGAAGATCGACTCGACGAAGGCGCGGTCGATCGGCCGGCGATTGTGCGCCAGGAACTGGGGGAGCTTCTTGCGGCGCTGCTCGAGCGTCGGCGCGCCTTCGCCGGTCCAGACGAACGCGTCGAGCGCGAGCCGGGCAATCCGCTCGGGGTGGCGCTGCGCAAACAGCGCCGCGCGCAGTGCGCCCGACGAGATGCCGTAGGCCAGCACGCGCTCGATGCCGCGCGCCTCGCGCATGTAGCGCGTCGCGGCGGCGAGATCGTCGGCGCCGTTGGCGATGTCGCACGGGATGTCGCGGCGCTTGTCGGACCGGCCGTAGCCTTCCATGTCGACGCTCCAGCACGCGAAGCCGCGCCGGGCGAACCAGTCCATCGCCGACGAGTCGGGACGTCCGGGAACGGTGAGGTCGAACGTCGGTTGCGACGCCATCGACGAGCCGTGCACGAACAGCACGGCGGGCTTTTCCGCCGGCTCGCCGACGAACTTCTCCCACAGGAACAGGCGCACGTCGCCCTTGCGTGCCTCGTGCGCGACGCCGCGGACGTTCGCGGTCACGTTGGTGTCGTCATTCGCTTCGAGGATGTCGCCCATCTCGTCGGTCGTGTTCGCTATTCGATGTGCGCGCCGGTGTCCTTGATCACCTTCGCCCACTGGTCGCGCTCCGCGCGGAAGAAGCGACCGAACTCGGCGCTCGACGAGCCGACGATCTCGATTCCGGCACCGGCCATGTAGCGGACCACCTCGTCCTCGCCGAGCACCGCGATGACGTCGCGGTTCAACCGCTCGACGATCGCCGGCGGCGTTGCCTTGGGCGCGAGCAAGCCCATCCACACGTAGGCCTCGTAGCCGGGCACCCCCGACTCGACCACCGTCGGCACGTCGGGAAGCTGCGGCGAGCGGTGGGCGCCGGTGACGGCCAATGCCCGAAGCTTACCGTCCCTGATGTGGCCGACCATGCCCGCCGTGCCGGGTATCGCCATCGCGACGACCCCGGACAGCAGATCCGTCGTCGCCTGCCCGCTGCCCCGGTACGGGACGTGGTTCATCTTCATGCCGGTCTTCGACGCGAGCAGGGCAGCGAACAGGTGCTGCCCGCTGCCGTTGCCGGACGACGCGTAGTCGACCTTGCCCGGGTTCGCCTTCACGTACGCGATGAATTCCTGCAAGGTCCTGGCCGGCACGGAAGGATGGACGACGATGACGCCGGGCTCGCGGCCGATCAGCGAAATGGGGGTGAAGTCGCCGATCGGATCGAACGGTAGCTTCGAGTACAGCGTCGCGCTGATCGCGTTCGTCTGCGACGCGAGCAGCAGCGTGTAGCCGTCGGGCGGCGACTTCGCGACCAGGTCGCTGCCGATCGTCGCGCCGGCGCCCGGCTTGTTCTCCACGACCACCGGTTGCCCCAGCCGCTTGCCCAGTTGCTGCGCGATCAGCCGCATCGGCCCGTCGACCGCGCCGCCCGGGGAGAACGGCACGATGACGCGGATCGGCCGCGACGGGTAGTCGTCGGCACGAGCGAAACCCGTGAGCGCGAGCGAGGCGGCAACGACGACGACCGAGTACCGCACCGAACGCATGAACGACCCCCGCGGCGAAGAGCGCGCATTGTCGACGCGGCGACACGCGGCTGTAAAGGGCGGGCGGTCGGCTGCCGTAGGACAAGCAAGCACAACCGTTCGCGGCCGGCGCTGCTGCCCGTCTTTGCGAGAGCTGCCTATAGTCGGCCGACGTCGCGACGGGTTTTCGCCGCGATCGATGCCGCACTCCTTCAACGTTTCCACGCGGGGACTTTCGCAATGAAGACAATCGTAGGCTCGTTCGACAGTTTCGACGAAGCGAACCAGGTGGCGCGCGAGTTGATGGACGAGGGCTTTCGCGACAGCGATGTGAGCGTCGTCGCGAGCAACATCCGCAGCGGCACCGGCACGTCGAGCGGCGCAAGCGTCGCGGCGCCCGCCGACACGTCGACCGGCGTCGCCGGGACCGACTCGATGCTTGGCCCGACCGGCGTTCGCACGTCGACCGGCTTCACCAATGATACGGGAGCAGGAACGATGCCGGGCGCCGCCGGAACCCGCGTCGGCGGCATGCCGGGTGATGGGACCCGAACCACCACGACGCGCGAGCATTACACGCGTTCGGCCGCGGACGATGCGCTGACCGAGGACGGTGCGGGGCTCGTCGATTCCGCACGCGGCGGCGATCGTCCCGACGACGGCAGCAACGCCGCGGCCGGGGCGGTGACGGGAGGCGTGGTCGGCGGTGCGGCAGGCCTCGCGGCGAGCCTGATGGGCCTCGCGATCCCGGGCATCGGCCCCATCATCGCGGCGGGCCCGATCGTTTCGCTTCTGACCGGTGCAGGCGTCGGCGCAGTTGCGGGCGGACTCATCGGCGGCCTGACCGACATGGGCGTGGCGCGCGGGGACGCCGAGTACTACGCGGAGGCGGTGCGCCGCGGCGGCGCGCTCGTCACCGTTCGCGCCGACGATGCGCGCGCCGAACGCGCGGCGGAAATCATGCGCAATCACGGTGCGGTCGACATCGAGCGGCGTGCCGAGAAGTGGCGTCAGAGCGGCTGGAGCGGCTTCGACGAGAAGGCGCAGCCGTACACGGCCGAGGATCTCGCGCGCGATGAGGATCTCTACGGCGAGCGTGCCCGTGAGACGGGGCTTGCGAGCGGGGCGCCGACGGGCCGACCGATTAAGGCCGGGCCTGGCGAATCCATTTCGGATCGCGGCACCGCGGGCTCGCGCGCCGACCCGGGAACGCCGAGGACGGCGGGCCCGCGCGTTTACTGACCTGAAACCGCAAGCGGCCGGGTATCTTCGCAGACCCGGCCGCGCCATCGCATCGCCATCATGCCTCGCCCGGACGCGCACCCGCCAAGCACCGTCGGCGTATACGACCGCCCGCATCCGCTGCGCACGCGTAAGGTGATCGTGCCCGTTGCGGTATTCGTCGTGGTCGCGCTCGCCTACGCGCTCTACTTCATCATGCGCTAATTCGCGTCGCGCCGCAGGGGCCGCCCCAAGGCGCGGGTTGCGCTCGTCGGGCTCAGCGCTGCGAGCGTTGGGCGCCGCTTACGCCGCGCGCTTCTCCTTCGCGGCGGCCTCGAGCTTGGCATAAGCGTCCCGGAGCGCCGTGCGCAGGCCCTCCTCGACGACGGGGTGGTAGAACGGCAGCGTCAGGATGTCCGCGATCGTGAGATCGAGCTGCCGGGCCCAGGCGAGCAGGTGCGCCAAATGCTCGGCCTCGGGGCCGATCATCTCGGCCCCCAGCAAAAGGCCGGTCCCGACCTCCGCATAGACGTGCAGGAGCCCGCGATTGCGCTGCATCACGCGCGCGCGCCCCTGGTCGTCGAACGACACCATGCCGGTGACGAAGCCGTGCGGCGATTCCCGGGCCACGCGATAGCCGCCCCCCACCATCGCGATCTGCGGATCGGTGAAGATGATGGCGAGCCCCGCCCGGCGCCGCCCGGCGCGAACGTCGGGATAGCGCGCCGCATTGTCCCCGGCGATCCTGCCTTCGTCGGCGGCCTCGTGCAGAACCGGCACGTCGGCATTGGCGTCACCCGCAATGAAGATCGGCGCATCGCCGCATTGCAACGTCTCGCGGTCGAACGACGGAACGCCCTGGGGATCGCGCGCGACGCTCGTGGTCTCGAGCCCCAGGTCGCGCAGATTCGGCGCGCGGCTGGTGGCGGCGAGCAGGTAGTCGAAGCGCTCGGTGTGGAAGCTTCCATCGGGTGCGCGATAACGCACCACGACGTCATCGCCGTCGCGCGAGACGTCCGCGCGCGCATCGGTATCGAGATAGAACTCGGCGCCCAGAATGCGCCGCACCTCGGCAACGAGTTGCGGGTCGACGAGGTGCGCGACGCTGCCACCGCGTCCGAAGACTTTCACCCGCACGCCGAGCCGGTGGAGTGCCTGGCCGAGCTCGAGACCGATCACGCCGGGGCCGAACACGGCCAAGCTGCGCGGCAGGTCGGTCCATTCGAAGACGGTGTCGTTGGTCACGAGGCGCTCGCCGAGCGCTTTCCAGCCCGCGGGATAGGACGGCGACGAGCCGGTCGCGATCACGCTCGCGCGCGCCACGATCGTGGTGTCGCCGGCGACGAGCGTCGTGTCGTCGACGAAGCGCGCGCGAGCCTCGATCCGGTCGTGCGCCGGGATGCCGTCCACGCCCTGCAGGACGAATCCGACGAAACGGTCGCGCTCGGCGCGCACGCGCGCCATCACCGCCTTGCCGTCGACTTCCACCGCACCGGGCAGGCGCAATCCGAAGCCCGCGAAGCGTTCGACGGCGTGCGCGGCTTCGGCCGGCGCAATGAGGAGTTTGCTCGGCATGCAGCCGACACGCGCACACGTGGTCCCGTGCGGACCGCCTTCGATCAGGAGCGCGTTGCGGCCCGCCGCCTTCGCGGCGCGATACGCCGCGAGGCCGGCGGTGCCGGCGCCGATCACGGCCACATCGGTTTGCACGGTTCGCATTCGAGTCCTTCCAGTTCGCAAAGGAAACTGCGGGGAGGCTGCTTCGTCGCGGCGCTCCCCGCCGAGCCTGGGGCGCGAGGCCCTCGCTACGCCGCCTTGCGCAGGAACGCGTCGAGCTCGTTCAAGCCGCCGATCAGCCGGCCGTTGACGAAGACCTGCGGCACCGTCTGCGCGCCGGCGATCGCGCCGACCGCCTTCGTGCGGATCGTGTGCGGCAGCGGGATCTCGACATAGTCGTAGCCCGCATCGCCGAGCCGCTCCTTGGCCTTGGCGCAGAACGAGCAGCCTTCGCGCGTCAGCACGGCGACCTGGTCCGGCTTCTTCGCGTTCGGGTTGATGTAGCGAAGCATCGTGTCGGCGTCCGAGACCTTGAACGGGTCGCCGGGCTCGTTCGGCTCGACGAACATCTTCTCGATCGTAGCGTCACGCACCAGCATCGAGTAGCGCCACGACCGCGTGCCCAAATTGAGGTCGCTCTTGTCGACGAGCATCCCCATCTTCCCGGTGAACTCGCCGTTGCCGTCGGGTATCAGCAGCACGTTACCCGCTTCCTGGTCCTTCGCCCACTCTTCCATGACGAACGGATCGTTCACCGAGATGCAGACGATCGTGTCGATCCCCTGCGCCTTGAATACCGGAGCTAGCTCGTTGTAGCGGGGCAGGTGCGTCGACGAGCACGTCGGCGTGAAGGCGCCGGGCAGCGAGAACACGACGACGTTCTTCCCGGCGAAGATGTCGCGCGTCGTGATCGTCGTCCAATCGCCGTTGCGGCGGACGCGGAACGAAACCTCGGGAACGCGCTGGCCTTCGCGCGTGGGCTTGATGTCGGGCATTTCCATTTCTCCTGTCGTTCGAGGGTTTGGTTTACAACGACGAATGATGGGGTTTGTCCGGCAATAACACAAATTTAATCTTAGAATGGATGTCATAAGTACGCGTTATGATAACGCTGCATTGCGTCATGCCGCGCGTACGTACCCCATGACGAGGTCGACTGCAACGGCGGCGAGAAATTCCGCCGCTGCCGGGGCTGAAACGGTGAAGCCGTGACGGGCTAGGCCGCGTTGGCCTGTCCGCGGCGATTGTTCCGGACGGCTCGCATGCGGCCGAACGGCATGGGGCGCGCGATGCCGAAGCCCTGCGCATAGTCGACGCCGATCGCCCGCAGCGCCTTCACCGTTTCCGGATGCTCGACCGACTCGGCGATGGTCTTCTTGCCCATGATGTGGCCGATCCGGTGGATCGCCTCGACCATCGCATGGCTGACCGGATCGTTGCGCATGTCCTTCACGAAACTGCCATCGATCTTCAGGTAGTCGACCGGCAGGTGCTTCAGGTAGGTGAACGACGAGACCCCGACGCCGAAGTCGTCGAGCGCGAAACGGCAGCCGAGGGCGCGCAGCGTGGTCATGAATGCGGTGGCCTTCGAAAGCGACGCAACGGCCGTCGTCTCGGTGATCTCGAAGCACACGTTCCCATGCGGCACCGAGTAGCGAAGAAACTGCGACTGGACGAAATCCAGGAACGCGTCGTCGCCGATCGATGCGCCGGAGACGTTGATCGCGAAGACGCCCGACGGCGGCGGTTCCGTTTCGAGCATGCGCGCGAGGATCGCGAATGCCGACGCGATCACCCAGCGGTCGATCGCAGGCATCAGGTGATAGCGTTCGGCGGCCGGGATGAACGACGTCGGCGGAACGAGGTCGCCTCCGTCGTCGCGCAACCGCAGCAGCAACTCCGTGTATGGGGAGGCGTCGTCGTCGGTTCGCGTGTCGCGCACCGGCTGCGCGTGCAGCAGGAAGCGGTCCTCGGCGAGCGCGCGGTGGATGCGGTTCACCCATTCCATCTCGCCCTTGCGCAGGGTCACCTCGGCGCTTTCGGGGCTGTAGACCTGCACGCGGTTGCGTCCCTTGTCCTTGGCCATGTAGCACGCGGCGTCGGCGGCGGACAGCACGCCCGCGAGCGTCTGCGGGCCGTCGGCGACGTTGACGACGCCGACGCTGGCGCCGATCTTGAACGAGCGCTGGTTCCACTGGTAATGGAAGTCGCCGATGGCCGTTCTCAACGCATCGGCGATCGCGTACGCCGGCGCCGGCGCGCAGTGCTCGAGCAGTACGCCGAACTCGTCGCCGCCGAGCCGCGCCAGCGTGTCGCCTTCGCGAAGCCTGAGCCGGATGAGGGCGCTCACCTGGCGGAGCAGCTCGTCTCCGGCCGCGTGGCCGCAGGTGTCGTTGACGACCTTGAACTCGTCCAGATCGAGGTAGAGGAGGACGTGCTGGCGCCCCTCGGTGCGGGCGCTCCGGATCGCCCGCTTCAGGCGGATCTCGAACTCGCGGCGGTTGATGAGGCCGGTCAGGGCATCGTGGCTCGCGAGGTAGATCATCTCGCGCTCCATGCCGCGGAGCTGGGTGACGTCCTTGAACACCAGGACGCTGCCGGTGGTGCGCCCCTGGCGGTCCTGGATCGGCGCCACCGAATCGCGGATGGCGAACTCCCGGCCGTCGCGCCGCACC
>DATIEN010000007.1:0-13845 GCA_035455705.1 Casimicrobiaceae bacterium
GCCCACGCGCGCCGAGTAGCCCGCCGCGAGGGCGTCGCGAAAATTGCGCTCGCTCCACGGCGCCGCATGAATGCGCGCCTCGAGCGCCGCCACGACCGGCAGATCATGCGCGGCGAGCGGGCGCCAGCGCACCGGCAAGGCGGCGACGGGTTTCGGCAACGATGCCACGGCGTTGCCCGTCAGAGGCGCGCGCCGGCCGCGCGCTCGGACGCGGTCAGGGCCACGCGGTGGCGGACGTAGAGCGGCTCGGCCTTTTCCGCCGCGATGCCCGCACCCGCCTCGACCTGCGGCCACGCACATTCCGCGATCGACTGCGCATCGGGAATGATGCGGGCGTCGCAAGCGTCGAGTCGCATCGCGCCGGCAAGCGGCGGATAGACCGCGAATCCGTCGCCCGCGCCGAACCATCCACGCGACGAAGCGGCGTTCACGGCGGCGGGCTTGCACACCACCGGCGCCCGCTCGGTCGTCCAACGGTTGTCGTTGCGGGCATACGCCGCCACGTACACTTCGTGCATGCGCGCGTCGATGCAAGCGATGACGCGCTGCCAGCCGTGCGCGCGCCACGCCGACTGCGCGATCGCCTCGAGCGTCGATACGGCGAAGAGCGGGCGTCCCGCGCCAAAGGCGAGTCCCTGCGCAACGCCGCAGGCAACGCGCACGCCGGTGAAGGACCCCGGTCCCGCGCCGAAAGCGATGCCGTCCAACGCGGCGAGGGACAGGCCCTCGTGCGCGAGGACCTTGCCGATGGCGGGCAGGATCCGTTCCGACGCGGCGTTGCCGACCCTTTCGCGAATCGCAACCGTGGCCGATCCGTCAAAAATCGCAACCGACAGCCACTGCGTCGACGTGTCGAGCGCAAGGATTTTCATGCCGGCATTCTACCGACGCGGGCGCCGGCGCGGCGCGTACAATGCGCGCCCTTCGCCATGATCGAACTCACGATCGAATCGCTCGACCAGGAAGGCCGGGGCGTCGCCCACGCGGACGGAAAGGTCGTGTTCGTCGAGGGCGCGCTCCCCGGCGAGCGCATCGACGCCGACATCACGCGGCAGAAGCCGAGCTACGCGATCGCGCGGACCGTGCGCGTCGAACGAGCGAATGCCGCGCGCACGCAACCGCGCTGTCCGCATTTCGGCGTTTGCGGCGGCTGCTCGCTGCAGCACGCCGACGTCGAGCTGCAGCTCGCCGCGAAGCAGCGCGCGCTCGAGGAAGCGCTCGCCCGCATCGGGCGCGTGCGGCCCGAGCTCGTTCTTCCCGCGATCGCGGGACCGTCGTGGGGCTATCGCTACCGCGCGCGGCTCTCGGTGCGCGACGTGCCGAAGAAGGGCGGCATCCTGGTCGGCTTCCACGAGCGCAAGTCGAGCTACGTGGCGGACATGCGCGAGTGCGCGGTGCTGCCGCCGAAGATTTCGGCGTTGCTGCCGGCGTTGCGCACGCTCGTCGAATCGCTGTCGATCCGCACGCGCCTGCCCCAGATCGAGCTCGCCGTCGGCGAGCGGCTCGATCCGCGTTCGGTCGCGGAAACGACCGGCTCGCGGGAAACGCGCCTCGTCCATGCGCTGGTCCTGCGCATCCTGGCGCCGCTGACGACGGTCGACGAAGCCCGGCTCGTGGCGTTCGCCGACGGTCACGACGTCGACATCTGGCTGCAGCCCGGTGGTCCCGAGAGCGTCGTGCCCTTTCATCCGCCGCAGTCGACGCTCGCCTACACGTTGCCCGAATTCGACGTCGCCATTGCGTTCGGCCCCAGCGACTTCACGCAGGTGAATGCGGCGATCAACCGCGTGCTCGTCCGGCGCGCCGTGCAATTGCTCGACCCGCAGCCGGGCGACCGCGTCGCCGATTTCTTCTGCGGGCTCGGCAACTTCACGCTGCCGATCGCGCGCCACGCGGCGCACGTCGTTGGCGTCGAAGGCAGCAGGACGCTCGTCGCGCGCGCCCAGGCGAACGCGAGGCGCAACGATCTCGCCGACCGGGCGTCGTTCGTCTGTGCGAACCTCTTCGTGGCGACGCCGTCATGGGTCGGGTCGCTCGGTGTTCTCGACCGAGCGCTGATCGATCCACCGCGCGAAGGCGCCGTCGAGCTCGTGAAGGCATTGCCCGGCGCCGACGCGGCCCAGTCGCTCGCGCGGATCGCCTACGTCTCCTGCAACCCGGCCACGCTCGCCCGCGACGCGGCCGTGCTCGTCCACGAGCGCGGCTATCGCTTCGCGGCCGCCGGCGTCGTCAACATGTTCCCGCACACGGCGCACGTCGAGTCGACCGCGCTGTTCGTCCGTTAGGCGAATCAGAAAAAGCGGGGCGAGATGCCTCGCCCCGCCCGGAGGGTGAAGACCGCGGCGCGTTCAGTCGCGCTGCCCTGAGAACACCAGCAGGATGTTGAGCAGGCTGATGAAGATGTTGTAGACGTCGAGGAACAGATTGAGCGTCGCCGTGATGTAGTTGGTCTCCCCGCCGCGCACGATGTTCGACACGTCGTGGAGCAAGTACAGCGAGAAGATCAGCACGGCGATCGCCGAGATCGTCACCGACATCGCCGGGATCTGGAAGAACAGGTTCGCGAGCGACGCGACGATCAGGAGGATCAGCCCGACGAACAGGAACTTCCCGAGGAACGAGAAATCGCGCTTCGTCACCGTGGCGATCGCGGCCATCGCGAAGAAGATCGCCGCCGTCATGCCGCCGGCGAGCCCGACCAGCTGGCCGCCATTGCGGAAACCGATCGCGATCGTCAGGATCGGCGCGAGCATCAGCCCCGCGATGAACGTGAAGCCGAAGAGCGCCGGCACACCCCACGCGCTGTTGCGCAGCGCAGTGACGGCGAACAGCGCGCCGATCATCACGCCGAACATCAAGAGCGGCGCCATGATCGGGGCGGCGGCGTAGAGCGCGAGGAAGTTGAACTGCATGCCGGCCCATGCGCCGGCGACCGTCGGCAGCATCGACAGCGCGAGCAGCCAGTACGTGTTGCGAAGCACCCGGTTCTGGCTCTCGGCGACGCCGGCGACCGGCGCGCTTCCGCGCGTTACAACCGTTTGCAGCCTCGGATCCATGAAACCTCCACGAAGGGCGAAAGCCCGGGATGAACGACACCACCGGCGCTAGACTAGCAGAATTCGTGCGCCGCCCCATGCGGGTTTCCCTTATTGGGAAGCGGCGCGGGCGCCGGCTATTGCGTGTGCGAAGATGCGCCCGCCGTTCGGCGAAATCAAGACCGAGGATGGGTGGCAGAGCGGTTGAATGCACCGGACTTGAAATCCGGCAAGGGTGCAAGCCCTTCGTGGGTTCGAATCCCACCCCATCCGCCACTTAAGCCGGCACAATCATGCTCTTGCGTGCGAAATGGCTCGCGGCTGATCGAAATGGCCCACCTTGCCGCACGAACCACATAGCGCGTTGGGAACGCCATGACGAGTTCGCGCTCGTCGGCACTGCGTCCCCCGCACTCCTTCACGCGAAGCTTGCGAATATCACCGGGTGAAGACGATGCGCGCAATGGAGCTTCGCGCGACGGGCACGCCGCTCGCGGCCGTCGACCGCAGCGTGCCGCGCGCGGGCGCCCGGCAGATCGTGGTCGCGGTCGAGGCGTGCGGTGTCTGCCGAACCGATCTTCACGTCGTCGACGGCGAGTTGCCGGAACCCAAGCTGCCGCTGGTGCCCGGGCACGAGATCGTCGGCACGCTCGTCGAGATTGGGGACGACGCGGGCGGCCTGCGCGTCGGTCAGCGCGTCGGCATCCCGTGGCTCGCGTCCACCTGCGGGACTTGCCGCTACTGCTCGTGCGGGCAGGAAAACCTTTGCGAGTTCGCCCGCTTCACCGGCTACACCGTCGATGGCGGTTACGCCGAGTACGCGCTGGCGGATGCGCGCTACTGTTTCGCGTTGCCGGAGGATCGGGATCCGCGTGCGCTCGCGCCCTGGCTCTGCGCGGGACTCATCGGCTATCGCGCGTTGCGCTTTGCGGGCGACGGCACGCGCATCGGCATCTACGGCTTCGGCGCGGCCGCGCACATGATCGCGCAGGTGTGCCGCCATCAGCGCCGCGAAGTCTACGCGTTCACGCGCAAGGGCGACGAAGCCGCACAGGCGTTTGCGCGGACGCTCGGCGCGGTCTGGGCAGGCGACGGAGATGAACCCGCGCCGTGCGAGCTCGACGCGGCGATCCTTTTCGCGCCGGTCGGCGCGCTCGTGCCGAAGGCGTTGCGCGACGTCCGCAGAAGCGGCCGCGTCGTCTGCGCAGGCATTCACATGAGCGACATTCCGTCGTTTCCCTACACCATCCTCTGGGGCGAGCGCTCGGTCTGCTCGGTTGCCAACCTGACGCGGCAGGACGCGATCGACTTCATCGGTCTCGCCGATAGCGCGAACATCGAGAGCACCGTCACGCCTTACGCGCTTCGTGACGCCAACGAAGCGCTCGGTGCGTTGCGCGGCGGCACGATCGTCGGCGCGGCAGTGCTCGACCCCGCGCTGTGATCCAACGCCAAGTCGCCCGAACTTCCCCGGCGCCGGGCGCGCCACCGCACCGTAGTACGCACGAAACGTCGTGACTCGTGCCGCAATGGCGCCGCCGACCGGATCGGAGCACGCCAGGCCGGGCTCCAAAAGCATCTTCAGCGGCGTGAACGTGGACGGTAGGGTCATCACGGCCAACGACCACTGAAACAGGGCGTATTACGGCAAGGCGGTCCTGCCGCCGGATGACGTCGTTCGCGGCGCCGTCCACAGCGAGCGGGCCGACCGGCTGCTGGGCTCCCGCGTGCTTCGAGTGCCGAAAGCGCGACCGGCACGAGCATTGCTCCCGCCGATGCAGTACGATTTGAGCCTCCGTTTTCGGGAGACGGATCATGGAACTGTACTGGGTACCGATCGGATTCGCCGTCGTCGTCCTGCTCCTCGTGCTGCTCCTCGCGCGCATGGTGGGGAACTCGAAACGCCGCGAAATCCGCAAGAAGCTCGGGCTGCCGATCGACTCGAAGCTGACGCCCGAGCAGCAGCAGGCGTTCCAGGCGTTCGAGAACACCGACATGAAGCTCAAGAAGTCCTTTCCGACCCTTTCGGACACGCAGCGCCAGGCGATGGCGCGCGACGTGCTGCGCGACAAGGGCATGCTGCCCAAGCAGAAAAAGGCACGCTGAGCCGGGCGCGAGGCTCCGAGTCGGGATGGGCTGAACAGCACCGGCGTGAAGCGCGCGACGCCGCGACAAGCGCCGCACTCTGCCACCGCACGCGGTAGCCGTCGTGCTATGCGAGCGGCGCGACCTTGATGACCTCGTCGGCGCTCGTGAGACCCGCCGCCACCTTTCTCGCGCCGGAGACGCGCAACGGCTTCATCCCGTCGCGAAACGCCTGCTCGCGCAGCGTGCGATCGTCGGCCTCCTGCGTCATGAGCCGGCGCAGCGAAGGCGTCATCAGCATGATCTCGTAGAGACCCATGCGGCCGAGATAGCCGGTCATCCGGCACTCGAGGCAGCCGGGCGCGGCCATCGCCGACGCGGGCTTGTCCGCGCGCCATGGCGCGGTGATCGCCGCCCAGGTCTCGTCGTCCGGCGGGTCCGCCGGCACCTTGCAATGCGGACACAGCGTGCGCACGAGGCGCTGCGCCATCACGCCGAGCAGCGTCGAGTTGATGAGGTATGCGGGGATGCCGAGATCGAGCAGCCGCGTCACCGCCGACGGCGCGTCGTTCGTGTGCAGCGTCGACAGCACGAGATGCCCGGTGAGCGCGGCCTGCACGGCCATGTCGCCGGTTTCGCGGTCGCGGATCTCGCCGACCATGATGATGTCCGGATCCTGCCGCAGCAGGGTGCGCACGCCCGATGCGAAGTCGACGCCGATCGACGGCTGCACCTGCATCTGGTTGAACGCCGGCTCGATCATCTCGATCGGATCCTCGATCGTGCAGACGTTGACCTCGGGCGTGGCGAGCCCCTTGAGCGTCGAATAGAGCGTCGTCGTCTTGCCCGAGCCGGTCGGACCGGTGACGAGGATGATGCCGTGCGGCTCGCAGGTCATCGACTCCCAGCGCGAACGGTCGTCGGCGGTGAAGCCGAGGTCCTCGAAGTCGCGCACGAGCACCTCCGGGCTGATGATGCGCATGACGATCTTCTCGCCGAATGCCGTCGGCATCGTCGAGATGCGCAGCTCGATCTCCTGACCGTCGGCTCCGACCGTCTTGATGCGCCCGTCTTGCGGGCGGCGCTTCTCGACGATCTCCATGCGCGCAAGGAGCTTGATGCGCGACGTCACCGCGTTCAGCACCGACGTCGGGATCGCGTAGACCTGGTGCAGCACGCCGTCGATGCGAAAACGGACGAGGCCCACGTCGCGGCGCGGCTCGACGTGGATGTCGGAAGCACGCTGGTCGAACGCGTATTGCCAGAGCCAGTCGACGATGTGAACGACGTGCTGGTCGTTCGCGTCGAGATGGCCGTGGCGGCCGAGCTCGACGAGCTGCTCGAAGTTCCGCGCGATGGCGAAATCGCCGCGCGAGCTCTCCTGCGCGCGCTTCATCGAGCGCGCGAGATTGAAGAACTCGCCGATGTAGCGGCGCACGTCGGCCGGGTTCGCGAACACGATCCGGATGTCGAGCTTCAGGATCCGCGCGAGCTCCTCGCACCAGCTCGTCACGAACGGCTCGCCGGTCGCGACGGTGAGCGTCTGGCGATCGACCGCGACCGGGAGGATCCGGTAGCGCTCGGCATACGCGTTCGACATCGTCGCCGTCACCGCGCCCAGGTCGATCTTCAGCGGATCGACGTGCTGGTACGGAACTCCGAGCTTCCCGGCGAGCCACTCGACGAGGTCGTCGAGCAGAAGCGGCTTGTTGGGCGGCCGCAGCGACTTGAGCCGGCGATCGGCGACGAGCTCGAGCGGATGCTCGAAGCGCTGGGTGCGCGAGCGGGCGATGTCGTTCGCGTCGGCTTGCGCGATCAGCCCATCGGCGACCATCAGCTTCAGGATGTCGTCGAGCCGCAGTCGCCGGTCACCCGCCGGCGCGCGCGCTTCACGCGGCGAGGGCAACCGCTCGCGCGTCTTGTCGTCGGAGATCGGCGTCGCCATGCGCACGCACTTTACACTGTCGATGGCAACCCATCCGGAGCGCACCGATGCGGACCGTCGCGGGCACCATCCTCGAAGCGCGCAGCGCCGACATCACGACGCTCGACGTCGACGCGATCGTCAATGCCGCGAACGAGTCGCTGCTGGGAGGCGGCGGCGTCGACGGCGCGATCCACCGCGCCGCCGGCCCCGAGCTCCTCGCCGAATGCCGCGCGCTCGGCAGGTGCCCGACCGGCGAAGCGCGCGTCACGCGTGGCTATCGTCTTTCAGCGCGCTACGTCATCCACACCGTCGGGCCGGTGTGGCGCGGCGGAGCGCACGGCGAGCCGGCGCTCCTCGCCGCGTGCTACCGCAATTCGCTCGCGATCGCGCGCGAGCTCGGCGTTGCATCGATCGCCTTTCCGGCCATCAGCTGCGGCGTCTACGGCTATCCACTCGACCTCGCGTGCGCGGTAGCGGTGCGCGAGGTTGCCGCGGCGGTCGAGACGATGCCGGCGCTGGTGCGCGTCGTCTTCGCCTGCTTCGGCGAGCGCGCGCTCGCGGCGCAGCGCCATGCGCTGCTGCATCACGCCGGGAACGGCTGAACCGGAGTCCGGACAACCGTTACGGAGCGACGAGCGGAATCCGGGAGCGCGCGCTATTGCGGCGCGCGCGGCAGCGGCGGCACCTGGAACACCTCGCGCACATAGGCGACGTAAGACGGGTCGTAGTCCATCGTTTTCGACGGCTCGTCGCTGATCTTCGCGACGGGCTGGCCGTTGCAGCGCGTCATCTTGATGACGATGGGAAGCGGGTCGTAGCCCAGGTCGTTCGTCAGGTTCGTGCCGATGCCGAACGCCGTCTTGCTGCGGCCGCGGAAATATTCGTACAGCCGCCGCGCGAGCGGCACATTGAGGCTGTCCGAGAACACCATCGTCTTCGTCCGCGGATCGACGCGCAGCCGCTGGTAATGCGCGATCAGCTTCTCGCCCCACTCGAACGGATCGCCCGAGTCGTGGCGCACGCCGTCGAAGAGCTTGCAGAAAAAGAGGTCGAAGTCGCGCAGGAACGCATCCATGCCGTAGACGTCGGACAGCGCGATGCCGAGGTCGCCCCGATACTCGCGCGCCCACATGTTGAAGCCGAACACCTGCGAGTCGCGCAACCGCGGCCCGACGGCCTGGCACGCCTGCAGGTACTCGTGCGCCATCGTGCCGAGCGGCGTCAGGTTGTGCGCGAGAGCGAGCTCGACGTTGCTCGTGCCGACGAATTTCTCGCGGATCCCGTCGCGCAGGCCCACGATGACCCGCTCCTGCCAGGCGCGCGAGAAGCGCCGGCGAGTCCCGTAGTCCGCGATGCGGAACTCGGGATCCGCCACCGCGTTCAGCTGCTCGATCTTCCGCGCGAGACGGCGCTCGCCCTCGGCGAAATCCGGGCTCGGATGCACGTTCCGGTTGTAGATTTCGGAGACGATCGCGAGCACCGGCACTTCGAACATGATCGTGTGCAGCCATGGTCCCTTGATCGTGATGTCGATCTCACCCTCGCCGCCCGGCAAGGCGCGCACGTCGATGAAGCGCTCGTCGAGCTGGAAGAGGCCGAGCAGATCGACGAAATCGCTCTTCAGGAAGCGCCAGCTGCGCAGATAATCGAGCTCGCGGCGCGTGAAGCGAAGCGTGCAGAGGTCGCGGATCTCGCGCCGGATCTGCGCGATGTACGGCGTCAGGTCGACGCCTGTGCTGCGGCACTTGAAGCGGTACTCGACCTGCGCGGCGGGAAAATGATGCAGGACGACCTGCATCATCGTGAACTTGTAGAGATCGGTGTCGAGCAGCGACGAGATGATCATGAGCCGCGGCGGCCTTTCGGCCGCAGGACCGGACGATCGGTGATCTTACCTCGCGTCCGCGTCGCGCCCGCTCGCAAACCGGTCGCCGACGCTGGCCCCGGGAGCGCGGCGCCGCTATGATGGCGGCCAATCGAACGGGTACGAAGCCATGCTCGTAAGCTGCGTCGCGTACGAAAACGGCGTGAAGCTCGCCGACGTTCCGGTCTCGGATATCAGCGAGTGGCTGCACCGCCCCAACTGCCTCGTCTGGGTCGCGCTCTTCGAGCCGACGCTCGAGGAGCTGGACGAGATGGCGCAGGAGTTCGGGCTGCACGAACTCGCCGTCGAGGATGCACGAAAGGGCCATCAGCGCCCGAAGATCGAGGAGTACGGCGACTCGCTGTTCGCGGTCCTGCATCCGGTCGAGATGCTGCCGGTCGGCGACAGCGGCGACTGCGAGCTCAACGTCGGCGAGATCGACATCTTCGTCGGCCAGAACTACGTGCTGACCGTGCGTCACCGCACCCAGATCGGCTTTGCCGCGGTGCGTGCGCGGACCGAGCGCGAGCCGGAGCTGCTGCGCCACGGCTCGGGCTTCGTCTTCTATGCGCTGATCGACAACGTCGTCGACCGCTATTTCCCGGTGCTCGACCAGATCGAGACCCGGCTCGAGACGGCCGAGGAGGAGCTTTTCGCGACGGCCGCGACGCGCGGAAAGATCGAGGAGCTCTATGCGCTGAAGCGCGAGCTGATGACGCTGAAGCACGCGGTTGCGCCGCTCATGGAGGCCGTCGGCAAGCTCTTCGGCGGTCGCGTCCCGCACACCTGCCAGGGCACGCAGGAGTACTTTCGCGACGTCTACGACCATCTCGCGCGCATCAACGGCACGATCGAGAACACGCGTGAAATGCTGACGACTGCGATCCAGGTGAACCTCGCGCTGATCGGCATCTCCGACAACGAGGTCACCAAACGGCTCGCCGCCTACGGCGCGCTGATCACGGTACCGACACTGATCGCGGGAATCTACGGGATGAACTTCAAGGTCATGCCCGAGCTCGACTGGGCGATCGGCTACCCGCTCGCGATCTTCTGCATGGTCGCGATCGACGCCATCCTCTTCCTGCGGTTCCGTCGCGCAAACTGGGTGTAGGCCGCTAACCGGCGTGATCGCCGTCGGTCGGCACGATCGGGATCACGCGCCGCTCGCCGAACGCCGGTTGCAGCGGCCACGACGGTTGCAGCGTCACGTGACCGATCGCGAAGCGCGAAGCCAGCATGTGGCGCGCAGCATCGAGGATCGAAAGCCACGCCGCGCCGCTGTCGATCGTCACGTGAGCGGACAGCGCGGCCTCGTGCGAGGTCATGAGCCACACGTGCAGATCGTGAACGCCATTGACGCCGGGGATCGCCGTGAGCGCCTTGCCGATCTCCTCGTAGTCGAGGTGCGCCGGAACACCCTCCATCAGTACGCCGGTCGTCTGCACGAGCAGCCGCCACGTCGCCCGCAGGATCAGCACGCCGGTCAGAAGCGACAGCAACGGGTCGATCGGCGTCCACCCGGTCGTCAGGATCACCGCGCCTGCGACGATGGCGGCGACGGATCCGAGCGCATCGGACAGCACGTGAAGCAGCGCGGCGTGCGCGCCCGTCGATGACGATGCGCGCGAGAGCATCCAGGCGGTGACGGCGTTGACGGCGAGGCCCACGCTCGCGATGCCGAGCACGGTCGCGCCCGAAACGGGCGCCGGCGTCGTGATGCGGCGGAGCGCCTCGACCGCGATGAAGCCGACGAGGAGGAGCAGCGCGAGCGCGTTGACGAACGCGGCGAGCACTTCGGCGCGGGCGTAGCCGTAGGACGCGCGCGGCGACGGCGGCCGGCGTGCGACCCACTGCGCGAAAAGCGCGAGGCCGAGCGCCGCGGCGTCGGTCGCCATGTGCCCGGCGTCGGAGAGGAGCGCGAGCGATCCGGCGAGCCAGCCACCGAACGCCTCGACGAGCGCATAACTCGCGGTAAGCACAAGCGCGCCGGCGAGCGCGCGCAACGCGGGTGGTCGAGCCGAAGCACGCTGCCCGCCGCCGTGCACCTCGTGGACGTGGGCGTCGTGACGGTGGCCCAGCGCGCCGCGCGCGTGCCGATGCGCGCCGTGCGGAGTCTGCCCATGCCGATGCGCAGCCATCGCCCTAAAATAGCACCATGCACCGCACGCCCGAACGCCTCGCCGACCGCATCGACGCGGAACTGCCGCAGACGCAGTGTCGCCGCTGCGGCTACGACGGATGTCGTCCCTATGCGGAAGCCGTGGCACACGGCGAAGCCGACATCAACCGCTGCCCGCCTGGGGGCGCGTCGACACTGACGGCGCTGGCGGCCCTTCTCGAGCGCACCGCACCGCCGCTCGACACGTCGCGCGGCGTCCCGGGTCCGCTGCATGTCGCGTGCATCGACGAAAGCGCGTGCATCGGCTGTACGCTGTGCATCGCGGCGTGCCCGGTCGATGCGATCATCGGCGCCCGAAATCGGATGCACGCCGTGCTCGCGTCGCTCTGCAGCGGTTGCGAGCTATGCGTGGCGCCGTGCCCCGTCGACTGCATCGCCATGCGTCCGGCGGGCCGGGAATGGACGCGGGCCGACGCGTCGGCCGCGCGGGAGCGCTTCGAGCATCGCGAACGGCGGCGAGCGGCCGCGACGGCCACCGCGCGGCGCGAAGCCGAGGCGCGCCGGCGCACGGCCGCGATTGCGGCCGCGATCGAGCGCGCGCGCGTACGCCGTGCCAAGGCGGCAGAGCAAGCCTGACGGGCTTGCGCGCCGGACGCTCGCGTCCGTGGCGCTGGCCTGCGCAGTGACCCTCGCGACGGTGCCTTTGCACGCGGCAACCGGCGACTATTCGGAGCGTCTCGATGCGCTGTGGGATTTCCAGAAGCCCGCCGAGTCCGAGGCGCGCTTTCGCGCGGAAGCGGCGCGGCATCCGCGAGGCTCGCGCGAAGCGAGCGAGGCGACGACGCAGGTTGGGCGGACGCTGGGGCTGCAGCGCCGCTTCGCGGCGGCCGATCGTGCGCTCGACGCGGTGCAGCCGGTCCTCGCGCACCTGCCCGTCCGCGTGCGCGTCCGCTACCTGCTGGAACGGGGCCGTCGCCAAAACTCGAGTGGGCATCGGCAGCGCGCGTACGAGTGGTTCGAGCAGGCGCTCGAGGCGTCCGCGGCCGACGACGTGCCGGGTGCAGACTTCTACCGGGTCGACGCGCTGCACATGCTCGCGATCGCGGCGCCGCTCGCGCAGCAGCGCGCGTGGAACCTGCGCGCGCTCGCCATCGCCGATACGTCGCCCGACCCGCGCACGCGCGGATGGCGCGGCTCGCTTCTGAACAACCTGGGCTGGACGATGCACGAGCGGGGCGACGACGAGGCGGCGCTCGCGTACTGGCGCGACGCGCTGTCGGCCTTCGAGGCGAAGGGCGACGTGAACGCCGTCCGGATCGCGCGCTGGACCGTGGGGCGCGGCCTTCGCGCGCTCGGGCGATTCGATGCAGCGGAAGGCATGCAACGCGCGCTCGCGGCCGAGCTCGACGCCGTGAACGCGCCGGACGGCTATGTCTTCGAGGAACTCGCCGAGATCGCGGCGGCGCGCGGTGACGCGGCTGCGTCGGCCGCGTGGGCGGCGAAGGCGCTTCCGCTGTTGTCGCAGGACGCCGGCCTTCGCGCGAGCGAGCCCGCGCGCCTCGCGCGGCTGAGGCAGCTCGCGCGCGGGCCGGCGCGCTGATCGCACGCTACATCTGGCGGAAGCGATGCGCAAACGCGCGCGAAACGGCGATCGTTTCGCCGCGGCTCTTGAGCGCAAGCGACAGGCGACCTGCCAGGTCGCGATTCGTCGCCTGCACGTACGACGTTGACGATGGTCCCGCGGTGCACCTGACAGAAGCGCGCCGGGTCGAGCGTTTCGGCGAGCTCGCGCAACGGCGTGCGGATCAACGCTTCGCCGTCCTTCGTGAACACGCTCGTGTACTTGTCTTTCGCCTGGAAGTAGCAGACGTCGTCGACGGCGATCAGGCGCACCTGATGGCCGACGGATGCACGGATCCAGGCGAGCCGTTCAGGGGCGCCGCTTTGCGCGATGCCGGGCACAAGCCGCGCCAATGCGGCGAGCGCGTCTCGCCATTCGGCCTCGCCTCCCGCATGCGCGAGGCGCCCGCCTCCGCGCGTGCGGCGCGCCCGCGCGGCACGAAGATCATCAGGAGCACCGCCGTGATCGCGAGCGAGATGACGACGATCGACGCGGCCGCGCGTGGCGAAAAAAGCCGCTCGGGGCCGTTCTTCCAGTGCAGGATGCGAAACGCGACGAGGTAGCCGGGCAAGATCGCGACGGTCGCGACGATGCCGTAGTAGGCGGAGCGCACCCAGAAATGCGCGCGACGAATCGCGAAGGGTCGCTTTATGGGCGCGAGCGGTTCGGGCTCGGGCGCGCAACGCGGCGGCGCGGGCATTAGAATCGCGGCGATGAATGCCGCCAAGCGACGCGAGATCTTCGAGCGGCTGCGCGCCGCGAACCCGGACCCGCGAAGCGAGCTCGAATACAGGACGCCGTTCGAGCTGCTGGTCGCCGTCGTGCTGTCGGCGCAGGCAACCGACAAGGGGGTGAACAAGGCGACCGCGCGATTGTTTCCCGTCGCCAACACGCCGCAGGCGCTCGTCGAGCTCGGCGTCGACGGCCTGATCCCCTACATCAGCTCGATCGGGCTCTTCAACACCAAGGCGAAGAACGTGATCGCGCTGTCGCAACGGCTGATCGACGAACACGAAGGAAAAGTGCCGCGCGACCGCGAGGCGCTGGAGAAGCTGCCGGGCGTCGGCCGCAAGACCACGAATGTCGTGCTGAACGTCGCATTCGGCGAGCCGACGATCGCCGTCGACACGCACGTCTTTCGCGTCGCGAACCGCACGCGGCTCGCCGTCGGCAGGGACCCGGAGGCCGTCG
>DATIEN010000008.1:0-5381 GCA_035455705.1 Casimicrobiaceae bacterium
ACGGACCTCGACAAGCTCGTCCTCGACATCGAGACGAACGGCGTCGTCGAGCCCGAGCAGGCGGTGCGCTACGCCGCGAGCGTGCTCGTCGAGCAGCTGTCGGTGTTCGCGGACCTCAAGGGGACCGACCAGCCGTCCGCGGAACGCGCGTCGCCGCAGGTCGATCCGATCTTGCTGCGGCCGGTGGACGATCTGGAGCTCACGGTGCGCTCCGCCAATTGCCTCAAGGCCGAGAACATCTACTACATCGGCGACCTGATCCAGCGCACGGAAACCGAGCTTCTGAAGACGCCGAACCTGGGGCGCAAGTCGCTGAACGAGATCAAGGAGGTGCTGGCGTCACGCGGTCTCTCGCTCGGCATGCGACTCGAGAACTGGCCGCCGGCGGGGCTTGATCGGCCGTAACGATGCCGGCCGAAAGTGGATCCCTGCTTTCGGCCGAACAAGTTTCCCAGGAATCGCGGGCGAAGCCCGGACGATTCCTGGTTGCAAAACCAAGGAAACGACATGCGTCACCGACACGGACTGCGGAAACTGAACCGGACGAGCTCGCACCGGCTCGCGATGCTGCGCAACATGACGAACTCGCTCTTCACGCATGAGTCGATTCGCACGACGCTGCCGAAGGCGAAGGAGTTGCGCCGCGTCGCCGAGCCGCTGATCACGCTCGGCAAGAAGCCGACCCTCGCCAATCGGCGCCTGGCGTTCGATCGTCTGCGCGACCGCGACGTGGTCACGAAGCTCTTCAACGATCTCGGCCCGCGCTTCCAGTCGCGGCCGGGCGGCTACATCCGGATCCTCAAGTTCGGCTATCGCCCGGGCGATGCGGCGCCGATGGCGCTGATCGAGCTCGTCGACCGTCCCGACGTTGCGGGCGACGAGGCGCAGGCCGCCTAGCGCCAGGTCGTTCTCGCGCACTGCGAAGGCCGGGCTCGCCCGGCCTTTCCTTTCGTGCAAGTTGCGGCCGTCGCGCGAGGCGCGCCGCGCACCGTGTAGGATCGGCCGTCATGCCCGATAGCGTATTGGTCACCGGTGGGGCCGGGTTCGTCGGCTCGCACATCGTCGTCGAGCTTGCACGAGGCGGGTATGCGCCGGTCGTGCTCGACAACTTCAGCAACAGCACGCCGGCGATCCGCACGCGGCTCGAGGCGCTCGGCGGCCGGCCAGTGCCGTGCGTGACGGCCGACATCCGCGACATCGCGGCGTTGCGCGCCGCCTTTCACGATCATCCGATCGCGGCGGTCGTCCATTGCGCGGGACTGAAGAACGTCGCCGAGTCGGAGGCGAGGCCGCTCGCCTATTACGACGTGAACGTCGGCGGCACGCTGTCGCTCGTCGAGGTGATGGGCGAGGCGGGAGTGGGCACGCTCGTGTACGCGTCGAGTGCGAGCGTCTACGGCGCGGCCGAAGAGCTCTACGTGACCGAGGACGTTTCCGGCGCGCCGGCGAGCGTGTACGGACGCACCAACCGGGTCGTCGAGGATTTTCTCCGCGATCTTTCGCATGCGAACGCGAACTGGCGCATCGGCATCGTCCGCAGCTTCAACGCCGCGGGCGCGCACTCGTCCGGCATGATGGGCGAGGCGCCGCGCGGCCGGCCCACGCGGCTGATACCGCAGCTATGCCGAATCGGGGCCGGCGAGGGCGCCGAGATCGTCGTGCACGGCGACGATTGGGATACGCCCGACGGGACGGGCTTGCGCGATTACGTGCACGTGCAGGATCTCGCCGAGGGCTTCGTGCGGATGCTCCGGCACGTTTCGGCTCGCCCGGGGCTCGCGACGATGAATCTCGGCGCGGGCGCGTCGCATTCGGTACTGCAGGTGCTGGCCGCCTTCGAGCGCTCCTGCGGGCGCTCGATCGCGCGCGTCGTTGGTCCACGGCGAGCCGGAGACGTCGCCGGCAGCGGCGCCGATGTCACCCGCGCGGCGGAAATCCTCGGCTGGCGGCCGACGCGTGACCTCGATGCGATCTGCGCGGATGCGTGGAGATGGCAAAGGAACGGCGGCCGCTACTGAAACCGTTTCTCGAAATCGGGCGGCTCGCCTGATCTCGAGAAACGGCTTTTGGTCGAGCTGCGGCGAGGGGCCGATCGATTGGGTGGGGGCCCTTGCCCGCGCGTCGCTGCACGCCCAAGTCGCTACTGCGCGACCTTCCGTACGTGAACCGACTGGCGATAACGTTGCAACTCGCCGGTGAGCCACGGTCCTGAGAGCGCGTCGACGTTGCCGCATTTCACGTGGTAGGGCTCGCCCGACGTGCTGCTGCCGGTGCCGAGATACTGGATGAATTCCTCGGCGGTCGAAATCCGGCCACCGACGAAGCGGTACTTCATCGCGAGGTGGTCGCGCGCCTTCTCCCCCGAGTACTCGTCGCCGTTTCGCACGAATGTGCAAGACGACTGCGCGACGTATCGCAACAGATGATCGATTTCGCCCTGGGCGGCTGGATCGGGCGAGGCGCGAGCCGCCGCCGACAGGGCGAGCGACAGCGCAACGACGGCGAGCGAACGGCGAATGCAGCGATGCGGCATGAACGAGTCCCTGCGATCGACGGGAGCGTGGGCGCCCTTTCGGACAGGCGGGGCGGCTTGCGGTTCCCATTGGGTGCCGATCGGCGCAGTTACAATCGCCGCACGATGCGGGATCGCCGACCATTGCCGAGCCGATGCCCATGACGACGCTGCATGCGCCCGCCGCGCTGCTCGACGACGGATGGAGGCGGGACGTCGCGATCGACGTGGGCGACGACGGCCGCATCGCGCGCGTCGATCACGGTGTCGCAAAGAAGGGCGAGCCGCTCCAGGGCCCGGTCGTCCCGGCGATGCCGAACCTCCATTCCCATGCGTTCCAGCGGGCGATCGCGGGCCGCACCGGCACGCCGACGCCGTCGCGCGACGACAGCTTCTGGACGTGGCGCCAGACGATGTATGCGACGGTCGAGCGGCTCGACGCCGATGCGCTCGAGGCGATCGCCGCGCAGGCGTTCGTCGAAATGGCGAAGGCCGGCTACTCGTCCGTGGCGGAATTCCACTACGTGCACCACGATCAGCACGGCAAGGCGTACACCGACCCGGCCGAGCTTGCGTGGCGCGTCGTCGGCGCCGCCGCGACGGCGGGCATCGCGCTCACGCTGCTGCCTGTGTTCTACGGCCACGGTGGTCTCGGCGGCGCCGCGTGCCTGCCAGCGCAGCGGCGCTTCGCGAACACCGTGCACGCGTTCGAGCGGCTTTGCGCAGCGCTCGCGCGCAAAGCCACGGAGCACGGCTACGTGCTGGGGGTCGCGCCGCACAGCCTGCGCGCGGTCACGCCGGACGAGCTCGCGAAAGTCGTCCAGTGCGCGCCGCCCGGCGCGCCGATCCACATTCACGTCGCCGAGCAGACGCGCGAGGTCGACGACTTCCTTCGCTTAAGCGGCGAACGGCCCGTCGAATGGCTGCTCGCGCACGCGAACGTCGATCGGCGCTGGTGCGCCGTGCACGCGACGCACATGACGGCGCAGGAGGTGCAGGGGCTTGCCGCGAGCGGCGCCGTGGCCGGGCTCGCGCCTTGCACCGAGGCCGATCTCGGCGACGGAATATTCGAGGGCGAAGCGTTCCTGCGCGCGGGCGGACGCTTCGGCGTCGGCAGCGATTCGAACACGACCATCGATCCGTTCGCCGAGTTGCGGCAGCTCGAATGGTCGCAGCGGCTCGCGCTTCGCCGCCGCAACGTTCTCGTCGCAGCGTCCGACGCGCCGGTCGGCGAGGCGCTCTGGCGCACTGCCGCGCAGGGCGGCGCGCAGGCGCTCGGCATCGCGGCGGGCCGCATCGCACCCGGCATGCGCGCGGACCTGGTCGTACTCGATCCGGAGGATCCGGCGCTCGTCGAGCAGCCGCTCGCAACCTTGCTCGACGCCGCGATCTTCGGACCCTGCCGCCGGCCGGTGCGCGACGTGGTGATCGGCGGGCGCTTCGTCGTTCGCGACGGGCGCCACGCGCGCGAGCACGACGTGCTGCGACGTTTTCGCGCCGCGCTGTCGCGACACGCGCAAGGCGCGGGCTGACCGCGCGGGCGAGTCACGCGATGTTGCTCTGGCGCCTGGAATGCGGAGACTCGCCGCTGATCGTGAGCGTGCCGCATGCCGGACGCCACGTCCCCGACGCGATCGCGCTTCGGATGACGCCGGAGGCGCGCGCGTTGCCCGATACCGATTGGCACGTCGACGAGCTGTACCGGTTCGCGCCTGCGACCGGCGCGACGCTCGTCGTCGCCACCCATTCGCGCTACGTCGTCGATTGCAACCGTGATCCGTCGGGCGCCGCGCTCTACGCCGACGCGGACAACACCGAGCTGTGCCCGACACGCACGTTCGCGAACGACGCCATCTACGTTGCGAACGAAGCGCCATCCCAGAACGAGATCGCGGCGCGCCGTGCGACCTTCTTCGAACCATGGCATGCCTGCGTGAGCGCCGAGATCCAGCGGGTTCGCGCGCGTCACGGCTATGCCGTGCTGCTCGATGGCCATTCGATCGCCGCGGAGGTTCCGCGTTTCTTCGCGGGACGCCTGCCGGATCTCAATCTCGGAACGGCGGACGGACGCAGCTGCGCGGCTTCGCTGCAGGCGCTCGCCGCGGGCGTGCTCGCCGGTGCAACGCGCTTCTCGCACGTCGTCAACGGGCGCTTCAAGGGCGGCTACGTCACGCGGAGCTTCGGCGCTCCGCATGCGGGCGTGCATGCGCTCCAGCTCGAGATGGTGCAGGATTGCTACATGAACCCCTGGCAACCGACGCTCTTCGACCCCGCGCGGGCGAGGACGATCGTCGCGTTGCTCGAGCGGCTCGTGATCGCAGTATCGGAGTGGCGGCCATGATCCGCATCTACGTCGCACGCCAGCGCTATGACGCGTACCTCGTCGCCGATCGCCTGAACCAGGCCGGCATTCGCGCGCACGTCTTCAACGAGCATGCGTCGAGCATCGTCGGCGACGTTCCGCCCGATGTCGCGCAACCGCAGGTATGGCTCGCGGACGACGCGGACGAGCCGCGCGCACGCGCGCTGCTTCGTGCAATGGAGCAGGAGGCCCGACCGCGTGCGCCGCTTCTGTGCCGCAAGTGCGGCGAACAGTCGCCCGGCAACTTCGAGCTCTGTTGGAATTGCGGCACGGCGATCGCCTGATCGTCGGCGCGACGCGCCGCAACCGTTCCGGCGGCGCCATGCCGCTGTCATAATCGGTTACCAAGCCGCGCGCGTCCGGGTCATCGCGTGACGTCCGCGTGGCGTTGATGCAGCGTACAGCCGCATTGCGCCGCGGCTTCGAAGGAACGGGAGATCCTGATGAAGCGTGTTCTCTGGGTGGTGATGGCGGCGGCGATCGCCGCGCCCGCGTTCGCGGCCGACG
>DATIEN010000009.1:0-6183 GCA_035455705.1 Casimicrobiaceae bacterium
CTTCGAGAAACGGCAGCGACTCGATGTCGCCCACGGTGCCGCCGACTTCCACGACGGCCACTTCGGCATCGCCGGCGCCGCTCTGGATCCACCCCTTGATCTCGTCCGTGATGTGCGGGATCACCTGCACGGTGCCGCCCAAATAGTCACCGCGGCGCTCCTTGCGGATCACGCTTTCGTAGATCTGGCCGGTGGTGAAGTTGTTGCGCTTCGTCATCCGCACGTCGGTGAAGCGCTCGTAGTGGCCGAGGTCGAGGTCGGTCTCGGCGCCGTCGTCGGTGACGAACACTTCGCCGTGCTGGAACGGCGACATCGTCCCGGGATCGACGTTGATGTACGGATCGAGCTTGAGATTGGTGACGCGGACGCCGCGGGAGGTGAGGATGGCGGCGAGCGACGCGGCGGCGATGCCCTTCCCCAGCGAGGAAACGACGCCGCCCGTCACGAACACGAACTTGGTCATGGGCTGGCCAGTTCAGGAAATTGGTATTTTACCGGAACGGCCTCGCGCACAACAGCGCGCGACGCCGTGGTGCGCGAATAGCGCGCGGCTGTGCGCTGCTTACAACGCGTCCGAAGCGATGTCCAGCCCGCGCGCCATCCGCTCGCGCGTCGAATCCCGCCCGATCAATTCGAGCACGGCGTCAATCGGCGGCGTCTGCGGCTGCCCCGTCACGAGCGCTCGCAGCGGCATCATGACCTGCCCCGGCTTAAGCCCGTGCTCCGATGCCACGGCCCGGATCACCTCCGTGATCGCGGCGCGCGACCATTGCGTCGCCGCGAAGCGTTCGTAGAGCGACCGCAACGGCGGACGCACCTGGGGCGCCAGGCGTTCACGCAGCATTGCCGGTACGTCTCTCGATTGTTGGTAAAGGCCAGCGGCCGTCACGTAAAAGTAATGTGCGGCGTCCGCCATCTCCTGCAGAGTGGCCGTGCGTTCCTTCAACAGCGCGGCCACGCGCGCGGGCGGGGGACCGGACGCCACGTCGAGCCCCTCCGCCGCGAGGAACGGCGCGAGCCGCCGGCCAAGCTCATCGTCCGGCAGCCGTTTCAGGTGCTCGTGGTTGAGCCAGCGCAGCTTCTCCGGATCGAAGCGTGCGGGCGACGGCGTCAGCCCCGACAGGTCGAACCACGCGACGAACTCGTCGACGTCGAACACTTCGGCGTCGCCGTGCGCCCAGCCGAGGCGCGCGAGGTAGTTGACGACCGCCTCGGGCAAATAGCCGTCGTCGCGGTACTGCAGCACGCCGCGGGCGCCGTGCCGCTTGGAAAGCTTGTGCCCTTCCGGCGTCAGCACCGTCGGCAGGTGCGCAAAGACCGGCGGGGTCGCGCCGAGCGCACGCATGATGTTGATCTGGCGCGGCGTGTTGTTGACGTGGTCGTCGCCGCGAATCACGTGCGTGATCCGCATGTCGATGTCGTCGACGACGACGCAGAAGTTGTACGTCGGCGTGAAATCGGCGCGTGCGATAACGAGATCGTCGAGCTCGCGGTTCGCGATCTCGATGCGACCCTTGACCGCGTCATCCCAGGCGACGACGCCGTCGTCGGGGTTGCGAAAGCGATAGACGGGTGCGACAGCGGCCGGTGGTGGCTTCCCTTGCGCGTTTTCCGGCCTCCAGCGGCCGTCGTAGCGCGGCTTCTCCCCGCGCGCCATCTGCTCCGCGCGCAACTGCTCGAGCTCGTCGGGCGTCGTGTAGCAGCGGTAGGCGAGTCCGCGCGCCAGCATGTCATCGAGCACGTGCCGGTAGCGGTCCATCCGCTGCATCTGGTAGTACGGTCCCTCGTCGTAGTCCAGGCCGAGCCAACCCATCGCCTGCAGGATCGCGTCGGTGGCCTCCGGCGTCGATCGCTCCTGGTCGGTGTCCTCGATGCGCAGGATGAAAGCCCCGCCGCGATGCCGCGCATACGCCCAGGGAAAGAGCGCCGAGCGGATGTTGCCCAGATGCAGGAAGCCGGTCGGGCTCGGCGCGAAGCGGGTGCGGACGGCGCTCACGAGGAAAGGGGATCGGACAACCGTTACCATTCTAGCCGGCACGGTTCGCGCGGCACGTCGCCCTCGCCGTCGGCCGACCCCATTGCCCGGAGGCATCGCCGGTCGTTTCGCACGCGACGCGACGTTCGCGTGCAGGCAGGTTGATCAGGGATTCCAGCGCAGATCGAGCGTCGCCGGCGTCGCGGGGTTCGGCGGCTCGTCGTGCACCGTCACCGGTCCCGCGGTGTGGCCGTGCGGCCAGAAGCGCGCGTGTCGCCGCGACTCCGCCTCGTTCGCGTTCACCGGCAACGTCTCGTAGTTGCGGCCCCCGGGATGCACGACGTGATAGGTGCAGCCGCCGAGCGCCCGCCGTGTCCAGCGGTCGACCAGCTCGAAGCGCAGCGGCGCCTGGATTTCGATCGTCGGATGCAGCGACGACGGCGGGTTCCAGGCCTTGAAGCGCACGCCCGCCACGTATTCGCCCGGCACGCCGGTCGCCGTCATCGGCAGCGCTCGTCCGTTGCAGACGATCGCGTGCCGCTGCGCGACGAAGCCGCTCGCCTTCACCTGCAGCCGCTCGACCGACGAGTCGACGTAGCGCGCCGTACCCGCACGCGTCACCTCTTCGCCGAGCACGTGCCAGGGCTCGATCGCCTGCCGCAGCTCGACGTCGACGCCGTCGTAGCTCACGCTGCCGAAACGAGGGAAGCGGAATTCGACGAAAGCATCGAACCATTCGGGCTCGAGCGCGAAGTCGTGGCGGGCGAGGTCGGCGAGCACGTCGCGCAGGTCGGTGACGACGAAATGCGGCAACAGCCACCGATCGTGCAGCGCGGTGCCCCACGACACCAGGGCCGCGCGATAAGGATCGCGCCAGAAGCGCGCGACGAGGGCGCGCAACAGCAGCATCTGCACCGCCGCCATCCGCGCGTGCGGCGGCATCTCGAACGCGCGGAACTCGAGCAGGCCGAGGCGGCCCGTCGGCGTGTCGGGCGAATGCATCTTGTCGATCGAGAACTCGGCGCGATGCGTGTTGCCGGTCAGGTCGGTCAGCAGGTGCCGCAGCAGCGCGTCGAGATCCTCCGGCGAAACGGCGTTAGTGGCCGGCGCAGCGGCCACTGCGTCCTTGCGCTGCAGCCGCTCGAGCTGCTGGAACGCGATGGCGAGCTCGTAGAGGCGATCGTCGCGTGCCTCGTCGACGCGCGGCGCCTGGCTGGTCGGCCCGACGAACTGTCCCGAAAAGAGATACGACAGCGCCGGGTGGTTCTGCCAATAGGTCACGAGGCTTTGCAGGAGATCGGGACGCCGCAGCAACGGACTGTCCGCGGGCGTTCGCCCGCCAAGCGTGACGTGATTGCCCCCGCCGGTGCCCGCATGGCGGCCGTCGAGCATGAATTTCTCGGTGGCGAGGCGCGCCAGACGCGCCTCCTCGTAGAGGGTGACGGTGATGTCGACGAGCTCGCGCCACGACGCAGCCGGATGCACGTTCACCTCGATGACGCCGGGGTCGGGCGTCACCAGCAGAGCCCTGACGAGCGGATCGCGCGGCGGCGCATAACCTTCGAGCAGAAGCGGCATCTGCTCTCGCGTCGTCGCCGCTTCGAGCGCGGCGATCAATGCGAGGTAATCGTCTACCGACTCGATCGGCGGAACGAAGATCGCCACGTGGCCGTCGCGCAGCTGCGCGGCCAGCGCGGTTTTTACCGGCACGTCGGCCGGCAACGAGGCCAGCGGCAGCCGCAATCCGAGCGGCGAATCGCCGGCGGTCGCGCGCAGCCGATCGCCCGGAACGTCCCATGCGCACGAGCGCCAGCGTCCGCCGGCGTCGGCCGACGCGCGCCCGGCAGCGCGCAGCGGCAGGACGAATCCGATCGGGACATCGTCGCCGCTCGCGTCATATGCCGCGGTGACGAACGCGTGCGACAATCCGAGCTCGTCGACGAGCGCGTCGACGACGCGCCGCGCATCGGCGAGCGTCCGCGTGCCCGGTTGCCGCGCATCGGCGAGCAGCGTTTCGTCGCGCCACGCCGGAATGCCGTCGGCGCGCCAGAAAACGCCGAGCGCCCAGCGCGGCAGCGCCTCGCCGGGATACCACTTGCCCTGGCCCTCGTGCAAGAGTCCACCCGGCGCGAAGCGAGCCTTGAGCCGCCGCAACAGCGCCTGCGCGCGCTCGCGCTTCGCCGATGAAAGCGCGGTCGTGTTCCATTCCGGCGCATCGGGCGCGTCGATCGACACGAAGGTCGGCTCGCCGCCTTGCGTGAGGCGCACGTCCTCGGTCGCGAGAACTTCGTCGACGCGCGCGCCGAGCGCCTCGATCGCGGCCCATTGCGCATCGTCGTACGGACGCGTCACCCGCGCGGGCTCGTCGACGCGCGCGACGTGCATCGTGAAATCGAACTGCACGTTCGCGACGTCGGCAAGGCCGCTGATCGGCGCGGCGCTGCCCGGACTCGCCGTGCACGCAAGCGGGATGTGGCCCTCGCCTGCGAGCAATCCCGACGTCGGGTCGAGGCCGATCCAGCCGGCGCCCGGCAAATAGGCTTCCGCCCACGCGTGGAGATCCGTGAAGTCCCGCTCCACGCCGGGGGGCCCTTCGAGCGGCTTCACGTCGGGCGCTAGCTGGATCAGGTAGCCGGACGCGAAGCGCGCGGCGACGCCGAGCCGCCGCAGCACCTGCACGAGGAGCCACGCCGAGTCGCGGCACGACCCGATGGCGAGCTCGAGCGTGCGATCGGGCGTCTGCACGCCGGGCTCCATCCGTACGACGTAACCGATGTCGGCCTTGACGTGCTGGTTCGCGCGCACCAGCAGGTCGACGGCGCCGATCCCGGGCGGGACGTCCTGCCGGAAGCGTTTCGCCCATTCGGTGATGCCCGGACCCTCGTCCACGATCTCGAGGAACGGCGCGAGATCCTTGGCGAGCGATGGCGCGTACGCGAACGGAAACGTTTGCGCGCCGGGGTCGACGAAGAAGTCGAATGGATTGATGACGCCGAGCTCGGCACGCAAATCGACGCCGACCTCGAGGCGATCCGTTTTCCCGGGAAAGACGACGCGCGCGACGAAGTTCCCGTATGGGTCCTGCTGCCAGTTGAGGAAGTGCTCGGCGGGCTCGACGACGAGCGAATACGCGACGATCGGCGTGCGGCAGTGCGGCGCCGGACGCAGCCTGATCTCGTGCGGCGACAGCGCGACGGGCCGGTCGTAGCGATAACGCGTGCGATGCGTCAGCGCGACCCGTATCGGCATGCGGAGTCTCGTTCAAGCCGCCGTTGCATCGACGCGGGGCCGGTGGAGGAAATCGTCGGGACGGGCGCGGATCAGAGCCAGTCGGGGTCGGGCAGCTGCGCGAAGACGCGCCGCAGGCCCTCGCCCCATTGATGGTGCACCAGCTGGAAATACGGATCGTATTCCTGGATGCGCCGCTGCAGCGCGATCTTCAGGCTGCCGGTCTCGTAGACCAGCAGGTCGATCGGGAGCCCGACGGAGATGTTCGAGCGCATCGTCGAATCGAACGAGACGATCGTGCACTTCGTCGCGTCGAGCAGCGACGTGCCGCGGTGAACGACCCGGTCGATCACCGGCTTGCCGTACTTGGACTCGCCGATCTGGAAGTAGCACGTGTCGGGCGTCGCCTCGATGAAGTTGCCCTCGCTGTAGACCTCGAAAAGCCGCGGCGCCTCGCCCTGCAGCTGGCCGCCGACGATGAAGTTCGCGGAGGAGTCGATGTTGTGCTGCGCCATGTACGGGCCGTCTCGCGCACGAACCTCGCGCAGCGCGTCGCCGAGAAGGCGCGCCACCTCGAACATCGACGACGCATTCCACACGTTGCGCCCGGAATCGCCGCTACGCGCATGCTGCTCGAGGATGTTGATCGCGTTCTGCGTGACCGACAGGTTGCCCGACGACAGCATGACGACCACCCGGTCGGCGTCACGCGCGAAGACGCGCATCTTCGAGAAGCGGGCGATGTGGTCGACGCCGGCGTTCGTGCGCGAATCGGACGCGAAGATCATCCCCGCGTCCAGCGACATGGCGACGCAATACGTCATGATGAAACGGGTGAATATTTCATCGCAAGCCTATGAATGAATTAGCAATAGTGCCGACCTCAGAAGCTCGGCACAAGAAAGGTCCTGTTCACCGCATCGCCGAGTTGCGACATCCGTTCCAGGAAGTCGGTCAGGTACTCGTGCAGGCCGGCGTCC
>DATIEN010000010.1:0-6297 GCA_035455705.1 Casimicrobiaceae bacterium
GCCGTGCTCCGGAATGCTCTTGTCGACGAGGTCGGTGTCGATGCGGCGCATCGCCGGGTAGAAAATTTCCTCTTCGAGCGTCGCGTGGATCGTCAGCGCGAGCGCAAGCGTCTCGGCGATCGCGCGCTTGCGGCTCGGCGATCGCGTGACGGCGGCTGGTCGTACTGCTGGCGGTCCGCCTGCTTCGCCGCGATCTTTGCACCGAGCAACGGCGCGATCTTCGCCAGCGTCGTGTTGATGATCGAATCGACAATCTCCGCGAGGCGCTTCTCGCTGCGTGCGGCGAGTACGAGTTTCGCGCCGGCCTGTGCGGCGTCGAGCATGTAACGCGCTGCCCCGTTCCTTCCATACGAGTCGTTCGTTGGGCGCAAAGTTGCGGCGTCAGCGCGGCACGGAGGTTGCGATCGACGCGGCGCGAAGCGCACGGCCCAGAGCCGTGTGCTCGCGCCTGGCATCACGCTTCATGTGCCGCCGAAACTCCGCCTTGTCGTCGCGGTCCGAATCGACGGCACGAACGCACCCCTCCCCTTGGAGGCGGGCGGGATCGTCCTTCGTCGCTCGACGAAGCCGGATCGCGGAAGGAGCAGCCAACATGGCAACCACACAGAGCGGGATTTCGGGCACCTCTGCCGCCACGCGCAATCAGCAGGGGAAGACGGGAAGCACGTCGGACACGGTGTACAACCTGATCAGCGTGATGTACCACACGCTGCAGGGATGCCAGACATACGAGAAGTACGCGCAGGACGCCGAGCAGGCGGGCGAGCAGCAAATCGCGCAGTTCTTCCGCGATACGGGCCGCGAGTTCGAACGCTGCGCGCAGCGCGGACAGCAGTTGCTCGCGCAGTGCCTGCAGCAGGGATCATCGACGCAGGGGGGCCGCAACACGCAGCTCAACAGCCAGATGGGCGCCTCGTCCGGGCAGCAGAGCCAGTCGGGCGTGTCGAGCGGCCAGCAAGGAGCGACGAGCGGCAAAAGCGGCCGCTGACGCCGAAACCCAGGAGTCGAAGGGGCGGAGCCACTCCGCCCCTTTTGCATGAGCCTGCCGCGCGAGATGTGCGGCGCTAGAATTGCCCGGATATCGGCACCGCCGCTCGCCCGCACCAATGGCTCGACCGTTTCCATTGCGACACCGCCGGCGCGCCCGCGCGATGGGCGTCGCGCTCCTCGCAATGGCGCTCGTCCAGATGCCCGCGCTCGCGCGGAGCGTCACCGCGCGCGGCGATCTCACGCCCGACGAGCGCGTCACCATCGACGTGTTCGAGCGATCGAAACGCTCGGTCGTCTACATCTCCACCTCCGAGCGCGTTCGCGACCCGTGGACGCGGAACGTGCGCAGCATGCCGCGCGGCGCCGGCTCGGGCTTCGTGTGGGACGATCGGGGCAACGTCATCACGAACTATCACGTGATCGACGGCGCGTCGGCGGCGCGCGTGCGGCTGAACGACGGCCGCGACTATCCGGCGAGGCTGATCGGCGCCAGCGCGTCGCACGACCTCGCCGTGCTGCACATCGACGTTCCGTCGAATCCGCCGCCGCCGCTGCCGATCGGCACGAGCCACGATTTGCGAGTCGGTCAGCGCGTATTCGCGATCGGCAACCCGTTCGGGCTCGACTGGACGTTGACGACCGGCATCGTGTCGGCGCTCGATCGCGCGCTCGACGGCGACGACGGCCACACGATCGAGCATCTGATCCAGACCGACGCCGCGATCAACCCGGGCAATTCGGGCGGCCCGCTGCTCGACAGCGCGGCGCGCGTGATCGGCATGAACACCGCCATCTACAGCCCCAGCGGGGCTTCGGCCGGCATCGGCTTCGCCGTCCCGATCGACACGATCAATCGCGTCGCGACGGCGCTCATCGCGTACGGCAAGTACGCGTCGCCGTCGCTCGGCATCGAGATGGATGACGACATCAATGCCGCGCTTGCCGAGCGGCTCGGCGTCGAAGGCGTGTTCGTTCTGAGAGTGAATCCGAACGGGCCGGCGGCGCGTGCAGGCCTGCGTGGCGCGCGCCTCGAACGCGGCTACATCGTTCCGGGGGACGTCATCCAGTCGGTGGGCGGCAAGCCGGTGCCGAGCGTCGCGCGCCTCGAAGCGCGCCTCGACGACTTTCGCGCGGGGGAACGCGTCCGGCTCGGCATTCTGCGCGACGGCAAGCGGCTGGACATCGAGACGACACTCGCGGCAGGCTCGTGAGCTCGCGCCACGACGCGAGCACGAGCGGCGTCATCGGCTTGGCGTCGCAGAACGCGGGCGTAGAATCGATTCCGTTGCCTTGGCCGGAGATCGGTCGATGAATGCTCTTGGCGTCAGTACCGGAGACAAACGGCGCGCGTTCCATACGTTGCACGCGAGCGGCTGCTTCGTGATTCCGAATCCTTGGGATGTCGGCAGCGCGCGCTATTTGCAAAGCCTCGGGTTCAAGGCGCTGGCGACGACGAGCTCCGGCTTCGCGTGGTCGCGGGGACGCGCTGACAACCACGTCGACCGCGACACGGTGCTCGCGCATCTGCGCGAGATGGTCGAAGCCACCGAGCTTCCGATCAACGCCGACTTCGAAAGCGGCTTTGCCAGCGACGCGGCCGGCGTCGCCGAGAGCGTGCGGCTCGCGGTCGAGACGGGCGTCGCCGGATTGTCGATCGAGGATTCGACTGGCGACGAGCACGAGCCGCTTTTTCCGATCGACGTCGCGGTCGAGCGTGTGCGCGCCGCCCGGCGCGCGATCGACGCGTCGGGTGGCGATACGTTGCTCGTGGGCCGTTCGGAAGGATTCTTGGTCGGCCGTCCCGATCTCGACGAGTCGATCGCGCGGCTCAAGGCATATTCGAACGCCGGCGCCGACTGCCTCTATGCGCCGGGCATCCGCACGCGCGAGCAGATTCGTGCCGTCGTCGACGCTCTCGCGCCGAAGCCCGTCAACGTGCTGATCGGTTGGGGCAGCGATCTCACCGTGGACGAGCTCGCCGCACTCGGCGTACGCCGCATCAGCGTCGGCGGCGCGCTCGCACGAAGCGCATGGGGCGGATTCGTTCGCGCGGCGAAGAACATCGCCGAGCGCGGGCGCTTCGATGGCTTCGCCGACGCCGCATCGGGAGCGGAACTCAACAAGCTGTTCGGCGCATAGGCAGCCGCCGCGGGCGGCGCCCGCTACTCGACCGTCACCG
Source organism: Casimicrobiaceae bacterium (assembly GCA_035455705.1). Lineage (GTDB taxonomy): Bacteria > Pseudomonadota > Gammaproteobacteria > Burkholderiales > Casimicrobiaceae > VBCG01. The sequence continues at coordinate 3,170 of DATIEN010000010.1, forward strand.
ACTTCGCCAAATTGCGCGGCTTGTCGACGTCCGTCCCGCGCAGCACTGCGGTGTGGTAGGCGAGGAGCTGCAGCGGCACCACGTGCACGATCGGCGACAGTGGCCCGCGGTGCTCGGCGACGCGAATGAGGTGAATGCCATCGCCGACGCTCAAGCGGCTGTCGAGATCGGCGACGACGTACAGCTCGCCGCCTCGCGCGCGCACCTCCTGCAGGTTCGACTTGAGCTTCTCGAGCAACGAATCGTTCGGCGCGATCGCGACGACCGGCATCTGTGCGTCGACGAGCGCGAGCGGGCCGTGCTTCAACTCGCCCGCCGGGTACGCCTCGGCGTGAATGTACGAGATTTCCTTGAGCTTGAGCGCCCCTTCGAGCGCAATCGGGTAGTGCAAGCCGCGGCCGAGGAACAGCGCGTGCTGCTTCTTCGCGAACTGCTGCGCCCAGCCGATCAAGTGCGGCTCGAGCGCGAGCGCGCCGCGGATCGCCGCCGGGATGTGCCGCAGCGCATCGAGTGCCTTGGCCTCGGCTTCGGGCGGCAGACGACCTTGCAGCTTGCCGAGCGTCAGCGCGAGCAGGTACAGCGCCGTGAGCTGCGTCGTGAACGCCTTCGTCGACGCCACGCCGATCTCGGCGCCGGCGCGGGTCAGGAACGTCATCTTGGCCTGCCGCACCATCGAGCTCGTCGCGACGTTGCAGATCGCGAGCGTATGCCGCTGGCCGAGCGCCTTCGCGTGCGCGAGCGCAGCCAGTGTATCGGCCGTCTCGCCCGACTGCGACACCACGACGGCGAGCGTCGTCGAGCGCGGTACGCTGTCGCGATAGCGATACTCGCTTGCGATCTCGACCGTGCACGGAATGCGCGCGATCGACTCGACCCACTGCTTCGCGACGAGCCCCGAGTAGTAGCTCGTTCCGCACGCGAGGATCAGCACCGAATCGACCTGCGGCAGGATCTGCGCGGCCTCGCCGCCGAAGAGCTCCGGACCGATCGACGCGACGCCGTCCAGCGTGTCGGCCACGGCACGCGGCTGCTCGAAGATCTCCTTCTGCATGTAGTGCCGGTACGGCCCGAGCTCGACCGCGTCGCCGCTCCCGTGAACCTCGACGACGGTGCGCGCGACGCGCTGTCCGCTCGCATCGAAGATCGCGTACGACTCGCGGCGCACGTCGGCGACGTCGCCTTCCTCGAGATAGGCGACGCGGCGCGTGACGGACATCAACGCCGAAGCATCCGACGCGAGGAAATGATCCTGCTCGCCGATGCCGACGAGGAGCGGGCTTCCCTGGCGCGCGCCGATGACGCGGCCGCGCTCACGGGTCGAAATGACCGCGATCGCATAAGCGCCCTTGAACTCGGCGACGGCGCGGCGTACCGCGACGAGCAGGTCGCGGCAGTCGTCGGCATGCCAGTGCGAGTGCACCAGATGCGCGATGACCTCGGTGTCCGTCTGCGTGCGGAACACGTAGCCGCGGCGCTTGAGCGCCTCGCGCAGCTCCTCGTAGTTCTCGATGATGCCGTTGTGGACGACGGCGACCTCGCCGCCGGAGAGGTGCGGGTGCGCGTTGTCGGACGTCGGCGCGCCATGCGTCGCCCAGCGCGTATGCGAAATGCCGGTCGTCGCGGTGAGATGCAGCGCATCCGCCTGCGCCGCGAGGTCGGCGACGCGCGCGGTCGACACGAGGCGCTCGAGGATGGGGCTTGCGCCGCCGTCGACGACCGCGAGTCCCGTCGAATCGTATCCGCGGTACTCGAGGCGGCGGATCCCTTCGATCAGGATCGGGACGACGTTGCGATTCGACGTTGCACCGACGATGCCGCACATGCTGTCACCCTTTCTTTCGCGGCCGCTGCCAGCGCGCAATGGAAACCTGCGGTGCGCGCGCCACGGTCAGCTGATTCGCGGGCGCTTCCTTCACGATCGTGCTGCCGCCGCCGATCGTCGCGCCGGGGCCGATCGTGACCGGCGCGACGAGCACGCAATTGGATCCGACATGGACGTCGTCGCCGATGATCGAGCGATGCTTGTTCGCGCCGTCGTAGTTCGCCGTGATCGAGCCGGCACCGTAGTTGACGCGGCTGCCGACCGTGGCGTCGCCGAGGTACGCGAGGTGATTCGCCTTCGATCCCTTCCCGAGCGTACTGGCCTTGACTTCCACGAAGTTGCCGATGTGCACCTCGTCAGCAAGCTCCGTGCCGGGGCGCAGCCGCGCGTACGGACCAATGCGGCAATCGGCGCCGATTGCCGTTTTCTCCACGAACGAGAATGCCTCGATTCGCGTGTCGGTCCCGACGCTCACGTCGCGCAGCATGCAGTAAGGGCCGACGCGCACGCGATCGCCGAGCCGTACACGCCCCTCGAAGATGCAGCCGGCATCGATCGTCACGTCGCGCCCGCAGTCGAGCTGGCCGCGGATGTCGACGCGCTCGGGGTCGACGATCGTCGTTCCCGCGATCATGAGCGCCGCGGCCCGGCGCCGCTGCAGGATGCGCTCGATCGCCGCGAGCTGCGCGCGGTCGTTGACGCCGAGAATCGACGCCTCGTCGCTCACGACGTGCGCCTCGACGGCGACGCCGTCCGCGACCGCGAGCGCGACGATGTCGGTCAGGTAATACTCGCCTTGCGCGTTGTGCGGGGACAGTCGCGACAGCCAGGCGCCGAGCTGCGCCGCCGGCGCGGCAATGAATCCGGTGTTGATCTCGTCGATCGCGCGCTGCGCAGGCGCCGCGTCGGTCTCCTCGACGATGGCCTGCACGTCGCCGGCGGGGCCGCGGACGATGCGGCCGAGCCCGAACGGATCGCGCACGCGCGCGGTGAGCAGGCCGACGCGGCCCGCCTGGGCGATCTCGGCAATGCTCGCCAGCGCCTGCGCCGTGACGAGCGGAACGTCGCCGAGTCCGACAAGCGTGATGCCGTCGCGCGGCAGCGCATCGAGCGCGAGGCGCGCCGCATCGCCGGTTCCGCGGGGCGGATCCTGGCGCACGAACACGAGATCCGGCGCCGCGAGCGCGCGCTCGACCTCGTTCGCGCCATGGCCGACGACGACGGCGATCCTGCGCGGGGCGAGCGTGCGCACCGTCGCGAGCACGTGCGCGGCGAGGGGTTCGCCGGCCAGCGCGTGAAGCACCTT
>DATIEN010000011.1:0-5001 GCA_035455705.1 Casimicrobiaceae bacterium
GAGGGCTCGTCCGCGGCGCGCAGGCTCGTCTTCATCCGACGAAGGCCCACGCACCGTGAATTGGCAGAAATCTTGCAATGTCGTTCGCCGTTGTCGATTGCAGCCAGTGCGAGTCCGCCCGACTCGCGTCGTGCTGCGACCGCCGCCGCGTCGCGCATGGAGGTGCGCATGAAATCGATCCTCGATCCCACGTTCCGCTATACATCCAGCGCAAACACCGATCTACGCAAGACTTTTGCGCGCATTCGCCGCGAAACGCGGCGCCAGACGCAGTCCGCGACGACCCGTGAAGAGGCCGACGCCGTCAAGAAGGTGACTCCGATTTTTCGCGGGCAGCGGCCTGCGGCGTAAGCCGCGCCCCGCGCGTCCGCTGGCAAACGCGGCATCCTGATCGGCAAAATTTGCCGATTCGACGCCGCCTTGCGCGGAACGTCCCGCCGACTGTGCAAGCGAGTCTCGCGCGGGCGAACGCGCGACGACGGCGCACGCTTGCGGTTACAACGATCCGGGATTGCGTGGTAAAACGACGCCGCCGCGCCCGTGCGCGGCTCGTCCCCGGAGGTTTCCGCGCATGCGATTGGTATCCGGCTGCGGCTGCTCGATCCTGCCGTCCGATCTGCTGCACCGTATCGCGCGAAACGGCAACAGCCGCCAGCGCGACGCCGCGCTCGCGACGCTGGGCCTCGACCATACGCTGCGCCTTGCCCGGGCGACGTTCGACCTGCTCGACGGGGGAACCCGCCGCGGTCTCTACGGGATCGCCGGTGCAGCCAAGGAGCGGAGCATCTACGACGCCCACGGCACCGAGACGCTCCCCGGGCGAATGGTGCGCGCGGAAGGCGCCCCCGCCGTCGCGGACGTCGAAGCGAACGAGGCCTACGACGGGCTCGGGGCCACGTACGACTTCTACGCGGACGTCTACGACCGGCGCTCGATCGATGATGCCGGGATGCATCTCGACGCGACCGTGCACTATGGCCGCCGTTACGACAACGCGTTCTGGAACGGCCGGCAGATGGTGTTCGGCGATGGCGATGGCGACCTCTTCAACCGCTTCACGATCTCGCTCGACGTCATCGCGCACGAGCTCACGCACGGCGTGACCGGCGACGAGGCGAAGCTCGTCTACCTGGGCCAGGCCGGGGCGTTGAACGAATCGGTCTCGGACGTGTTCGGCTCGCTCGTCAAGCAATATGCCCGGGGGCAGACGGCCGACCAGGCCGACTGGCTGATCGGCGAAGGACTCTTCACCGGCAAGGTGCACGGCGTTGCGCTGCGGTCGATGAAGGCGCCCGGCACCGCGTACGACGATCCGGTGCTCGGCCGCGATCCCCAGCCGGCCACGATGGACGGCTACGTGCACACGTCGGCGGACGAGGGCGGCGTGCACACCAATTCGGGCATTCCGAACCACGCGTTCTACCTCCTCGCCGTCGACCTGGGCGGGCACGCCTGGGAGAAGGCTGGGCGCATCTGGTACGAGACGCTGCGCGACCGGCGACTCAAGCCGACGGCGACCTTCCGCCAGTTCGCGCGGCTCACCGTGCTGAACGCGGACCACTTCTTCGGCAAGGCCGAGCGCGCCGCGACCGCGTCCGCTTGGGCGGAGGTCGGCGTGAAGGCGGACGGATGATGCCCGGCGTGGCGGCGCACGGGGAAGCGTCGAGGTGAAGATCGACTTTCGCGCCGAGGGCGGCCTCGCGGCGTTTCCGGGGCTCGCGGCGCCGCTGACGATCCAATGCGACGCGTTGCCGGCGCCGGAGAACGAGCGCATGCGCTCGCTCGTCCAGCGCGCGGGCTTCTTCGCGTTGCCGTCGCGCGATGCGCGCGCGGCGATGCCCGATGCGCGCGCCTACACGATCGCCGTCGACGACGGCGAGCGCTGCAAGACCGTCACGGTGCGCGAGCCGATCGCCGATCCGGCGCTGCGCGACCTCGTGGACGCGCTGCGCGAGAAGGCGCTCGCCGCGCGCCGTTCGCGATGAGGCGCGCCGTAGCAGCGCTGCTCGTGCTCGCGCTCGCCGGATGCGCGGGCACCGGCCCCGCGGCCCCGGGCCTCGACGGCAAGCCGCTCGGCGAATTCTTCGACGACCTGAAGCAGGACCTCCGCGCGGTGCACTGGCGCATTCGCAGCGCGAGCGCGGCGTGCGGCACGAGCGAGCCGCGCGAGATCGATCTTCGCAACGCGCAGGTGGCGCTCGATCTGCAGCGGATCGGAACGGTCGACGTCGACGGCCAGCTCAAGCTCGTTGCGTTGCCGCTCGCCGGCACGGCGATCGCGCCGTTCGGTTCGGCGTCGGCGACGCGGAAGTGGACGCAGGAGATGGCGCTCAAGCTCGACGTCACCGGGCCGTCGCGGCTCTTCGACGTCGGCGAGGCGACCGCCGGAGGCGGCACGATCGCGCAGGCGGTCAACGCCGCGATCGACGGCTTCATGCGCTCGAGCGCCGACGAGCCCTGCGTGCGTCTCGCATCGCTCAAGCTCACGCTGGTCGTCGACGTCGCGCGCGACGCAGGAGGCGGCTTCCGCCTGGTCGTGCCGGCCGCGCAGGTCGGTTTCGACGCGTCGCGTCGCGACGTGAACACGCTGACGCTGACGTGGGAAAAGGTCGTCAGCAACGCGCTCCGCTGAACGCTGGCACACTAGCCGAGCAGGACGTGGAGGCGCTCGAGCGTGTCGGCCTCCTCGACCGGTTTGTCCCGGCGCCAGCGCAGAATGCGCGGAAAGCGGACGGCGATGCCCGACTTGTGCCGTGACGAGCGCCGGATGCCCTCGAAGGCGACCTCGAACACGAGTGTCGGCACGACGCTGCGCACGGGACCGAATTTGTCGCGTGTCGTGCGGCGCACGATGCGGTCGACGTCGGCGATCTCGTCGTCGGTGAGACCCGAATACGCCTTGGCGAACGGCAGCAGCGTCCGCTCGCCGCCACGCTCGTCCCATACGGCGAACGTGTAGTCGGTGTACAGGCTCGCGCGCCGGCCGTGGCCGCGCTGCGCGTAGACGAGCACCGCGTCGACGCTCATCGGGTCGATCTTCCATTTCCACCACGCGTTCCCCGTCCGTCCGACGCCGTACGGCGCGTCGCGGCGCTTCAGCATCAACCCTTCGACGCCACGCGCGCGCGATTGCTCGCGCAGATCGATGAGCTCCTGCCAGCTCGACGCGCGCACGAGCGGCGACAGGCGCAGACCGGGACGCTCCACGGCGGCGACGAGCGCCGCGAGGCGTTCGCGGCGCCCGCGAAGCGGCCACGCCCGCAGATCGTCGCCGCCGGACTCCAGAAGGTCGTAGGCGACGAACGCCACCGGCGACTCGGCAGCGAGCCGTGCCGATACGTGCTTGCGCCCGATGCGCGTCGCAAGCGCCGCGAACGGCGCGATCGCCTCGCCGCGGACGGCGACGATCTCGCCGTCGAGCACCGTTCCGTCGGGCAGCGCATCGGCCAGCGCGTGCAACTCGGGGAAGCGCTCGGTGACGAGCTCCTCGCCGCGCGACCACAGGAGCGAAGCGCCGCCGCGGCGCACGAGTTGGGCGCGGATGCCATCCCACTTCCATTCGACGAGCCAGTCGCCGACGTCACCCAGGTTCTCCACCGGCTCGGCGAGCGGCTGAGCGAGAAAGAACGGATAGGGCCGTCCGCCGCTGCGCTCGTCGTCGCCGGGCGGCGCGAGCAGCGCACGAAAGTCGTCGCCGCTCGGCGTCCGGTCCGTCCCGGTGTAACCGACGAGCCGCTCGGCCACGAGCTGCGGGTCGATCGCCGCCGTTTGCGCGAGCGCACGCGTCACCAGAAGGCGCGACACGCCGACACGAAAGCCGCCCGAGCACAGCTTGCCGAACAGGAAGCGGCCGCTCCAGTCGAGCTCCTGCCAATAGAGGCGCAGACGATCGGCAACGTCGTCGCGCGGCATGGCGCGCAACGGGAGCACGCGCTCGACCATCCACTGCGCAAGACCCGCCTGCGTGAGCGAAGCAGGCGGCGGCAGCACGTGCGCGAGCGTTTCCGCGAAATCGCCGACCGCGAGATGGCACTCGTCGAAGAGCCATTCCGGGAGTCCCGACGCCTCGATGGCGACGCCGCGCAGGATCTTCGACGGCACGGGCTGGCGCGGCCGTCCTCCGGCGAGGAAATAGAGCGCCCACGCGGCGTCTTCCGCCGGGGCGGATGCGAAGTAGCGGACGAGTGCGGCGAGCTTTTCGCGTGTCGACGTCGTCAGGTCGAGTTCCGTGTAGAGGCGCGCGAACGCTTCCATCGGGCGGTCACGCGGCGTCGGTCTCGGTCACGGCCGTCGCTTCGGGCTCGCCTTCGGCGGCGAACTCGGTCGCGAACGCGTCGGCATCGTAACCGCGCTCCGCGAGCCAGCGCACCATCGGCGCGACCTGACCGTGCGTGACGATGACGCGCGTCGCCCCGGTTGCCTCGATCGCCGCGTTCAGCCCCGGCCAGTCGGCGTGGTCGGAAAGCGCGAAGCCGCGATCGAGCGCGCGCCTGCGCCGAGCGCCGCGGATCTGCATCCACCCGGACGCAAACCCGTCGCTCGCGTCGCCGAAGCGACGAAGCCACGGCGTACCGGCGGCCGACGGGGGCGCGAGCACGAGCGCGCTGCGCAACGCGTCGCGCTCGAGCCCGCTCGCATGCCGCACGTCCGGCAAGCGCACGCCCGAGGCGCGATAGGCGGCGCAAAGCGCAAGCATCGCGCCGTGGCAGGCGAGGGGTCCGATGTCGAGCGAACCCGCCGCCGCGAGCGCACAGGCAATCCGCTGCGCCTTGCCGAACGCGTAGCAGAAGAGAATGCTCGTTCGCCCCGCGTCGGCGTTGCGGCGCCACCACGACGCGATGTCGCCCATCACGTCGGCCGGCTCGCGCCAGCGATAGACCGGCAGCCCGAACGTCGACTCGGTGACGAACGTCGCGCAGCGGATCGGCTCGAAGGGCGCGCAGGTCGGATCCGGCGCCAGCTTGTAGTCGCCCGACACGACCCAGACGACCCCGCGATGCT
>DATIEN010000012.1:0-18845 GCA_035455705.1 Casimicrobiaceae bacterium
GGCGCGCTGGTCGAATGCGGCGAGAAGAAGATCCCCGGCGCGGTGCTGATCCCGTCGGGCTTCGCCGAGACCGGCAATGTCGAAGGACAGAACGAGATCCAGGCGATCGGACGCAAGTACGGCGTCCGGCTCATGGGCCCCAATATCTACGGCTTCTACTACACGTGGAAGAACCTGTGCGCGACGTTCTGCACGGCGTACGACTTCAAGGGCCACGCGGCGCTGTCGTCGCAGTCGGGCGGGATCGGGATGGCGATCATCGGCTTCTCGCGCTCGGCGAAGATGGGTGTCTCCGCGATCGTGGGCCTCGGCAACAAGTCGGACCTCGACGAGGACGACCTGCTCACGTTCTTCGAGCAGGACGACAACACGCACATCATCGTGCAGCACTGCGAGGACCTGAAGGACGGGCGTGCGTTCGCGGAGGTCGCCAAGCGCGTGTCGAAGAAGAAGCCGGTCGTGGTGCTCAAGGCCGGCCGCACGTCGCTGGGCTCGAAGGCCGCGAGCTCGCATACCGGAGCTCTCGCCGGCAACGACAAGATCTACGACGACGTGCTGCGGCAGTCGGGCGTCATCCGGGCGCCGGGCCTTCGCGACATGCTCGAGTACGCGCGCGCGATTCCGCTGCTCGCGACGCCGAAGGGCGAGAACGTCGTCATCATCACCGGCGCCGGCGGCTCGGGCGTGCTGCTCTCGGACGCGGTCGCCGACAACGGCCTCAACCTGATGGCGATGCCGCAGGATCTCGATGCCGCGTTCCGCAAGTTCATCCCGCCGTTCGGCGCCGCCGGCAATCCGGTCGACATCACGGGCGGCGAGCCGCCGACGACGTACAAGAACACGATCCGCCTCGGGCTCACCGATCCGCGCATACACGCGCTGATCCTCGGTTACTGGCACACGATCATCACGCCGCCGATGGTGTTCGCGAACCTGGTCGTCGAGGTCGTCGACGAGATGAAGGCCCAGGGCATCGTCAAGCCGATCGTCGCGTCGCTCGCGGGGGACGTGCAGGTCGAGGAAGCGGCCGAGCATTTGTTCCAGCATGGCATCCCGGCTTATCCGTACACGACGGAGATGCCCGTCGCCGTGCTGGGTGCAAAATACAAATGGGCACGCGGTGCCGGCTTGCTGTAGGCGGCACGAGCGCGACTCGTCAGGAGGAGAATGCTGTAGCAGCAAAGGCAGTGGCGCGGGGCTCGGGTGCAGGCGAGCGCGTGCCGTGGAAATGCAGGCTGCAAGGAGGTGGCCTGCATCGTCGACATCAGAACTAGACGCGGTCGAACTTCAACCCGGAGGAGTCATGAGCCACATCCGTCGTCGCGCCCTGGGCGCAGCCTTGGGCGTCCTTGCAATTGCCGCCGTCTCGTCGGCGCCCGTTGCGGCGTGGGAGCCGACCAAGCCGATCCAATTCATCGTCCCCGCGGGCACCGGCGGCGGCGCCGACCAGATGGCGCGCTTCATCCAGGGCGTCGTCAGCAAGCACAAGCTGTCGAAGGAGCCGATCATCGTCGTCAACGAGTCGGGCGGCGCCGGCGCGCAGGGCTTTCTCGATGTGAAGGCCGCGAAGGGTGATCCCAACACGATCATCATCACGCTGTCGAACCTGTTCACGACGCCGCTCGCGACGGGCGCCCCGTTCAACTGGAAGGACTTCACGCCGGTCGCGATGCTCGCGCTCGACGAGTTCGTGCTGTGGGTGAACGCCGACAAGCCGTACAAGACGCCGACCGAGTACATCAACGCCGTGAAGGCCAAGCCGAACTCGTTCAAGATGGGCGGCACCGGATCCAAGCAGGAGGACCAGATCATCACGGCGGAGATCGAGCAGCAGACGGGCGCGAAGTTCATCTACATCCCGTTGAAGGGCGGTGGCGACGTCGCCGTGCAGCTCGTCGGCGACCACATCGATTCGACGGTCAACAACCCGATCGAGGCCGTCGCGCAGTGGCGCGCCGACAAGTTGCGGCCGCTGTGCGTGTTCGACAGCAAGCGCATGGACTACAAGGCGAAGGTCACGAAGACGATGTCGTGGAACGACATCCCGACGTGCAAGGAATCGGGCCTCGACGTCGAATACCTGATGCTGCGCGGCATTTTCATGCCGGCCGGCGTGACGCAGGACCAGGTCAACTTCTACATCGACCTCCTGAAGAAGGTGCGCGAGACGCCCGACTGGAAGGAATTCACCGAGCAGGCGGCATTCAACCAGTCGTTCATGACCGGGCCGGAATACGTGAAGTGGCTGACCGACGCCGAAACGATGCACAAGGGCCTGATGGAGAAGGCCGGGTTCCTGGCGAAGAAGTAGTCGATTCAGTGCTGCAGCAAATGACGAGACGGCCGCCTTCCCCGGGCGGCCGTCGCGCGAGACGGGCGCGCAATGGCGCCCGCCTTGGGACAGGAGATCTCGCACGTGGATGAAGCAGGCGGAAACGACAACGACAGTCGCAGCGTCGTATCGACGCGCACGATGGAAGCCGTGGTGGCCGCGCTCTTGTTCCTGTTCGGCGCGACGTTCGTCTACCAGAGCTACCGGCTCGGCTTCGGGTGGGCGACCGAAGGACCGCAATCGGGATTCTTCCCGTTCTACGTGTCGCTGATCATCTGCGTCTGCAGCCTGGCCGTGCTCGTGAGCGCGCTGCGCGGCAAGGTGGGCCGCTCCGACCAGGCGTTCGTCGAGCGGGGGCAGCTCAAGAAGGTGCTGCAGGTGCTGATCCCCGCGGCGCTCTACGTGCTGGGTGTCCAGCTCATCGGGATCTACGTGGCGTCGGCGGTCTACATCGCGCTCTTCATGCGCTTCCTCGGCAAGTACTCGTGGGTGAAGAGCGTGCTGATCGCGGTGGCGATCGTCGTCGCCTTCTTCTTCATGTTCGAGGTCTGGTTCCAGGTACCCCTCTACAAGGGCATCTGGGATCTCACCTCGTGGACAGGGTACTGAGCGGAGCCGCTCGCCTCCGTCGCCTACGTCGCCCAAGGAGCGCTCGCGTGCAAGACCTCGCGTATCTCTTCCACGGCTTCGCGGTCGCGATGTCGCCGTTCAACATCGGGCTCATGCTGCTCGGCATCGTGCTCGGGGTCGTCATCGGCGTGCTGCCCGGCCTCGGGGCCGCGAACGGCATCGCGATCCTGCTGCCGCTCACGTTCACGATGCCGCCGACGTCGGCGATCATCATGCTGTCGTGCATCTACTGGGGCGCGCTGTTCGGCGGGGCGATCGCGTCGATCCTGTTCAACATACCCGGCGAGCCGTGGTCGGTCGCGACGACCTTCGAAGGCTATCCGCTCGCGCAACAGGGGCGCGCGGGCGAGGCACTGACGACGTCGTTCACGTCGTCGTTCGTCGGCGCGCTCTTCGCCGTGCTGATGATCACGTTCCTCGCGCCGATCATCGCGCGCTTCGCGCTGCAGTTCGGCCCACCCGAATACTTCTCCGTCTACCTGCTCACTTTCTGCAGCTTCATCGGCATGGGCAAGGGCTCGCCCGCGAAGATCATCGTCTCGATGATGCTGGGTTTCGCGCTGTCGGCGATCGGCATCGACATTGTCACCGGCCAATTGCGCCTGACGTTCGGCATGACGAGCCTGATGAAGGGTTTCGACTTCCTGATCGCGGTCATCGGCCTCTTCGGCATCGGCGAGATCCTGCTGTCGATGGAGGAGGGCCTCGCGTTCCAGGGCGCGTCGGCGCGCATCAATCCGAAGGTGGTCTGGGAGACGTGGAAGAAGCTGCCGCGCTATTGGCTCACGTTCCTGCGCAGCGTCGTGATCGGCTGCTGGATGGGCATCACGCCGGGCGGCGCGACGCCGGCGTCGTTCATGAGCTACGGCGCCGCGAAGAAGTTCTCGAAGGACGGCGACAAGTTCGGCACCGGCGTCGTCGAGGGTCTGGTCGCGCCGGAGACCGCCGCGCACGCGGCGGGGACGAGCGCGCTGCTGCCGATGATCACGCTCGGCATCCCGGGCTCGCCGACCGCGGCCGTGCTGCTCGGCGGCCTGCTGATCTGGGGCCTGCAACCCGGCCCGCTGCTGTTCCAGGAGAAACCCGATTTCGTCTGGGGCCTGATCGCGAGCATGTACCTCGGCAACGTCGTCGGCCTCATCGTCGTGCTGTCGCTGGTGCCGCTGTTCGCCGCGATCCTGCGCATTCCGTTCGCGATCATCGCGCCGGTGATCGTCGTCATCTGCTCGATCGGCGCGTACACCGTCAACAATTCGATCTACGACGTCTGGTACATGCTGATCTTCGGCGTCGTCGGCTACGTCTTCAAGAAGCTCAATTATCCGATGGCGCCGCTCGTGCTTGCGCTCGTCCTCGGCAACAACGCCGAGAGTGCGTTCCGCCAGTCGATGCTCGCGTCGCAGGGAAGCCTCGGCATCATGTTTTCGAACGGTTTGGTCGGCGGCATCACGACGCTGTCGCTCGTCATGCTGTTCTGGCCGCTCATCTCGAAGGGCCTGCGATCCATTCTGCCCGCCCGCGCGCCGAAGACCCCGGTCGAGCAGCCTGTCGATTAGCGCCTGGCAGCGGTCGCGTCCAACGAGCGCGGCATCTGCGCCCACCGGCCGTCGGCATAACGCCGTTACGCAGGAGCGCGCTTGGGCGCGAACCTGTCGCGCAGGACGTTCTTCTGCACCTTGCCCATCGCGTTACGCGGCAACTCGTCGACGACGTGCATCCGTTTCGGGACCTTGTACGCCGCGATCTCGTTCCGAAGCGCCGCGAGGATGCGCGCCTCGTCGAGCGTTTCGCCGGGCTTCGTCACGACGACGGCGGTGACGGCCTCGCCGAAGTCGGCATCGGGCACGCCGATGACCGCGGATTCCACGACGCCGGGAAAGGCGTCGATGCGCTCCTCGATCTCCTTCGGATAGACGTTCAAGCCGCCGCTGATGATCATGTCCTTGGCCCGGCCGACGAGTCGAAGGTAATCCTTCGCCTCGCCGTCGGCGACCCATTCGCCGACGTCGCCGGTGCGAAACCAGCCGTCGACGGTGAACTCGTCGCGCGTCTTCTCGGGCAGTCGCCAGTAGCCCGCGAACACGTTGGGACCGCGCACCTGCACGCTGCCCACGACGCCGGTCGGGCAAGGCTCGCCCGCGTCGTCGACGATGCGCACCGAAATGCCGGGCAGTGGACGCCCGACGGTTCCCGACGCGCGCACGCCGTCGAGCGGATTCGACGTGATCATGCCGGTCTCCGTCATCCCGTAGCGCTCGAGGATCGTGCGGCCGGTGCGCTCGCGGAAGGCTGCGAACGTCTCGGGCAGAAGCGGCGCGGACCCGGACACGAAGAGCCGCACGTTTCGCGCGCATTCGGTCCCGAAGGCCGGCTCCGCGAGGAGGCGCGTGTAGAACGTCGGGACGCCCATCATCACCGTCGCAGCCGGAAGCAGCTCGACCACTTCGCGCGCGTCGAACTTCGGCAGCCACAGCATCCTCGACCCCGACAGAAGCGCACAGTGGATCGCGACGAACAAGCCGTGCACGTGGTAGATCGGCAGCGCATGCAGCAACACGTCGCCGCGCGTGAAGCCCCACGCCTCCACGAGAGCGAGCGCGTTCGACGCGAGGTTGCGATGCGTGAGCGAAGCGCCCTTCGAGCGCCCCGTCGTGCCCGACGTGTAGACGATCGCGGCGAGGTCGTCCGGCTGCGATGAAACGGTCTCGAAATTCCCCGGCTCGTCGCGTGCGCGATCGCCGAGCTCCCCGCCATGGACGTCGACCGTGAGGACGGTCGCGCCGTTCGCGATGGTCTCGATCGTGCCGAGGGTTTCGGGACGGCATACGACGACGCGGGGTTCCGCGTCCTCGAAGAAGTACGCGAGTTCGCTTTTTCGATACGCGGTGTTGAGCGGAAGGTAGACGAGCCCTGCGCGCAGGCACGCGAGGTAGAGGGCGAGCACGTGCCAGTGCTTGTCGGCCTGGACGGCCACGCGGTCGCCACGGTGGCATCCGGCGCGCATCAGCGCGTTCGCGATGCGCGCGGAGGCGTGCGCGAGCTCGTCATAATGCACAACGGGCTCTCCCGGGATGAGCAGGCACGGTTGCTCGCTGCCCGGGGGAAAATGCGCTTCGATCAGCGCGTAGAGGTTCGCATTCATCCGCTGTTGCGCGCGCGGCCGCGCACGACGATTCGCATCCGGGGCATTATTTCATACGATGACGCGACGAACGCCGGGTGCAGCCGTTCCTTCCATTCGTGCACTGCGCGAGGTGGATGCCGGGTCGCGGATCGCCTTGCTCGCCGATGCCGGCAGCGTGCGTGCATTCCCCGCGGCGGGGGCGAGTCCTCACCTTGCGCGATTCCGCATCGACGCGCACGACGACGACGGCGTCGTCATCGCGCGCGCGCGGCTCGGCGGCGAGCCGGTCTTCATCGCGGCTCAGGACGAACGCTATCTCGCGGGGAGCGTCGGTGAGCGGCACGGCCGCGCGCTCGGTTCGATGTTCCAGGCGGCACGCCGCGAACACCCCCGCGCAATCGTGCTCCTGCTCGCGTCCGGCGGGGTCCGCCTGCACGAAGCCAACGCGGCGGAGCTTGCGCTTTCGCGGGCGCTCTCATCGCTGCTCGATGCCCGGATCGCGAAGGTTCCGGTCGTCGCGATCGCGGTCGGCCATGTCTTCGGTGGCGCATCCGTCATTGCGTGCGCGGCCGACCGCCTCGCGCTTCTTCCGGGCACCCGATTTGGCTTGTCGGGTCCGAAGGTGCTCGAGTCCGTGCATGGCAAATGGCAACTCGACGCCGACCACGAGCGCGACGTCGACACCGTCTACGGCGCAGGCGCGCGCACTGCAGCCGGCCTTGCCGACTTGCTCGCCGACGATGCCGACGCCGTCCGGGCATGGATCTCGCGCGCGGTGCTCGAGCGCGAGGACTTCGAGGCTTCGGTATTGGCGACTCACGCGCGGCTCGCGCGGCGCGTCGGGGACGACGTCGTGCACGCTTCTCCGTTCGATCCGCTGCCCTGCTTCGACGGCGCGGCACCCGTCGACGACGCCGGTCGCTTGTGGCGGGGGCCTCGATGTTGGCTCACGCCTCCGAGCCCCGGGACCACGCTCGGTCCCGCCGAGTTCCACGCCGTCGATGCCGCGCTGCTCGCGCACGTCACCGGTGACGCGCGATCGATGCCGGCCACGATCCTCCTCGTCGAGGATTGCGCGGGCCACGCGGTTTCGCGCGCGGCGGAGATGAAGCTCGTTTCGCAGTACCTCGCGCACCACGCGGCGGTGCTCGCGCTGCTGCGCAAGCGCGGTGCACGGATCGAAGGCCTGCTCGCGGGCGTCGGCCACAGCGCGGCGTTCTTCGTGAACGCGCTGCAGGCCTCGGTGCTTCATGCGCTCGCGTCCTCGCGCGTCGTCGCGATGGAGCCGTCCGCGATTGCGCGCGTGACCGGCATAGACGCGGCCGATCTGATCGAGAACGACCCCTTGCTTGGCCAGCCCATCCGCCATTTCGCCGCGCTCGGCGGCGCGACGATCGTCGACGACGCCTCGCTCGAGGCGCTCGGCATCTAGTGTGCTGAGTCAGAAATTCGCTCGATAGTTCGCGGCGAAATCGATCGCCATGCCTGGTTACTCGGCGTCGGCCGATTTCATCCGCTTCTTCATCATCGGAACCTCCGACGCAGCACACTGGCGGCGCTTGCTAATCACGGTCGTCCGTCTCGCCCGACGTCGCGCGCGCGAGCCGGTCGCCGACGGCGCGCCAAGGGCTTGCCTGCGGCACCTGCTCGATCAGGATCGCGTCGGCGCCCGCGGCATCGAGCGTGCGCAGGTTCGCGTACAGCAGCCGCGCATACATCACCGGATCGGACGGCGCACCGATCCAGACACCGTCGAAGGTGTCAGGGCGCCGGGCCCTAATGGCGAGCACGGCCACGCGTTCGTCGCGCGCTTCGAGTTGCCCGAGCTCCGCAATCAATGCGTCGGCCGCGACGAGCGACGCCGGCGTGCGCGGCGCGTAATGCGACGGCAGCGTGCCCGACGCGCGTGGCGCTGCCGCGTCGCGCGCAACCGGGGCGCGACCGAGGACCGCGGCGATCGCTTCGACCGACACGCCGCCGGGCCGCAGCAGCATCGGCGCGTCGGCGGTGAAAGCCACGATGGTGCTCTCGATGCCGACATCGCAAGGGCCGCCGTCGAGAATCAGGTCGACCGCCTCGCCGAGGTCGTCGGCGACGTGGCGCGCCGTCGTCGGCGACACATGCCCGAAGCGATTGGCGGAAGGCGCCGCGATGCCGTCGCCGAACTGGGCGAGCAGTGCGCGCGCGACCGGATGCGCGGGCGCGCGCAAGCCGATGCTCGACTGTCCGCCGGTGATCGCGTCGAGGACGCCCTGTGCGCGCGGCACGATGAGCGTCAGCGGTCCCGGCCAGAAGGCGCGCGCGAGCGCGACCGCGCCATCCGGCATCCGCGAACTCCACGCCTGCGCCGCGTCGAGGCCTTCTACGTGAACGATGACCGGATGATGCTCGGGCCGGCCCTTGATCGCATACATGCGCCGCACGGCATCGGCGTTGCGCGCATCGGCGCCGAGCCCGTAGACGGTTTCCGTGGGGAACGCGACGATTCCGCCGTCGCGAAGCAGGCGCGCCGCGCGCGTGACGGCGTTCGCATTCGCCTCGACGACGCTCATCGGTCGGCCCCGAGGATGCAAGGGGCCCCTCTGCTAGAATCCGAGGGCGAAAAATCAGACAAGCGGAGCGGCAATGAGCGAATTCCTGTTCACGTCGGAGTCGGTGTCCGAAGGTCATCCGGACAAGGTTGCGGATCAGATTTCGGACGCGGTGCTCGATGCGATTCTAGAGCATGACCCGACGGGACGCGTTGCGGCGGAGACGCTCGTGTCGACCGGACTCGTCGTGATGGCGGGCGAGATCACGACGAGTGCGACCGTCGACTACGGGAAGGTCGCGCGCGACACGATCCGCCGCATCGGCTACAACGATCCTGCGTTGCGCTTCGACGCCGACGGGTGCGCGGTGATGGTTTGCTACGGCCGGCAGTCGCCGAACATCGCGCAGGGCGTCGATCGCGCATCCGACGACTACCTCAATCAGGGCGCCGGAGACCAGGGCATGATGTTCGGTTACGCCTGCGACGAGACGCCGGCGCTGATGCCGTTTCCGATCTATTACGCGCATCGCCTCGTGCAGCGGCAAAGCGAGGTGCGCCGCGACGGACGCCTTCCGTGGCTGCGCCCGGACGCAAAATCGCAGGTGACCGTCCGCTACGTCGACGGCAAGCCGAAGAGCGTCGATACCGTCGTCCTGTCGACGCAGCACGATCCGGACATGAACGAGCGGCAGAAGGAGCTCGCCGAGGCGGTCGTGGAGGAGATCGTGCGACCGGTGTTTCCGAACAACATGCTCGGCGGCACGCGCTTCCTCGTCAATCCGACCGGCCGCTTCGAGATCGGCGGTCCGCACGGCGACGCCGGCGTCACCGGGCGCAAGATCATCGTCGACACCTACGGCGGCGCCGCGCCGCACGGCGGCGGTGCGTTCTCCGGCAAGGATCCGTCGAAGGTCGACCGTTCCGCCGCGTATGCGGCGCGCTACGTCGCCAAGAACGTCGTCGCCGCGGGTCTCGCCCGGCAATGCCAGGTCCAGGTCGCGTACGCGATCGGCGTCGCGAAGCCGATCAACTTGACCGTGTACACCGAAGGCACGGGACGGGTGTCCGACGCGCGGATCGTCGAGCTCGTCAACGCGCATTTCGACCTGCGTCCGAAGGGCATCATCCGCATGCTCGATCTTCTGCGCCCGATCTATCGTAAGACGGCCGCGTACGGCCATTTCGGGCGCGACGAGCCGGAGTTCACCTGGGAGGCGACCGACAAGGCCGAGGCGCTGCGCGAGGCGGCCGGCCTGCGCGAGCCGGCATTCGCGGCGGATTGAAGCTCTTCGAGCCGATCCGCCTGCGCGGGCTCTCGCTCGCGAACCGGATCGTGGTGTCGCCCATGTGCCAGTACTCGGCGGTCGACGGCCGAGCCACCGACTGGCACCTCGTCCACTGGGCGCAGCTCATGATGTCGGGCGCCTCGATGTTCACGATCGAGGCGACGGCCGTCACGCCGGAGGGGCGCATCAGTCCCGGCGACCTCGGCCTCTACGACGACGGATGCGAAGAAGCGGTGGCACGCAACCTCGCGCGTGCACGCGCGCAGTGCCCGCCGATCGTAGTCGCGATGCAGCTCGCGCACGCGGGTCGCAAGGCATCGTCGCAAGCACCTTGGGACGGCGGACAGCTCATCGTGCCCGACGATGGCGGTTGGACGCCGGTCGCACCGTCGGCGATCCCGCACGCCGCGCACGAGCCGCCGCCGGCTGCGCTCGACGATGCGGGACTCGCGCACGTGCGAGCCGCGTTCGCCGCGTGCGCGCAACGCGCCGCGCGCGCGGGCATCGACGCGCTCGAGTTGCACATGGCGCACGGCTATCTGCTGCACGAGTTCCTGTCGCCGATCGCGAACCGGCGCACGGATCGCTACGGCGGCGATTTCGAGGCACGCATCCGCTTTCCGCTCGAGGTCTTCGAGGCCGTGCGCGCGGTGTGGCCCGAAAGTCGCCCGCTCGGTGCGCGTCTTTCGTGCACCGACTGGGTCGACGGCGGCTGGACGATCGAGGAGTCGGTCGAGTTCGCGCGGCGGCTCCTCGCGCGCGGGGTGGACTGGATCGACGCGTCGAGCGGCGGCGTGTCGCCGGCGCAGCAGATCCCGCTTGGTCCCGGGTATCAGGTCGAGTTGGCCGGCGCGATCCGGCGCGCGACGGGGGCGACGACGATCGCGGTCGGGCTCATCACCGAGCCGGCGCAGGCGGCGTCGATCCTTGCCGCCGGGGACGCAGACATGGTCGCGATGGCGCGGGCGTTCCTGTGGGATCCGCGTTGGGCATGGCATGCGGCCGCAGCGCTCGGCGCGGCCGTGACGGTTCCGAGGCAGTATTTCCGGAGTGCGCCGCGCGGCGCGGGCGGCGTGTTCGAGGGCGCGCGGATCGGGCAGCGCTGAGCACGGCGGTCGAGCGAGCGGGTTCGCTATAATGGTGGATTTTCCGCGCCACGCTTGATGCGAGAGCGCGAATCGATCGGGAGAATCATGATGGCCGAACGCAGCCGAACCCGCCGCAACACGCTCGAGCGCCGTTGCCTGCCGAAGACGTTCAAGCGCATGTTCGTCGGTGCGCCCAAGGGCATCTTCAAGATGCTCGAGAAGATCAAGAAAGCGTAGATCCGGGCAGGGACGCATCGGACGGCATCGCCGGCGTCGCGATGCCGTTCGCCTATTACGACCGGCTGTCGCCGGCGCGCAAGCGGATCTACCGCCGAAGCGACGGGATCGGCTCGCTGCCCATTCCGCCGGCGCTCGACCTGGACGGGGACGTCGCCGGGTTGCGGGGCGCGCTCGCGTCGGACGCGCGTTCCCTCGTGCAGCGGCATGCGCAGGCGATCGTCGATGGGCTCGTCGCGGCCTATCACGTTCCGCCCGTTCGCGTCCGCGTGCTCGCGCGACGGCCGTCCGACGACTACGGCGAACTGCACGGCTTCTACGAGCCCGGCGACGGACGCGTGCGCGCACGCATCACGGTCTGGATGCGTACGGCGCAGAAGCGACAGGTCGTCGCTTTCAAGAGCTTCCTGCGCACGCTGTGCCACGAGGTCTGCCATCACCTCGATTACGAACTCTTCGCCCTCGAGGAGACATTCCACACCGAAGGGTTCTACAAGCGCGAGTCGGCGCTCGCGAACGCACTCCTCGCGATGTTGCCGCCCGGCATCGATGGCGGGTAGACCACGAGTGAAGCAGCGCGCACCGCATGCCGCCGCCGCCCGCGGCCCCGGTGCTCGTTATAGTAAAATTGCCGCGACACCCTGAGGAGCGTTGCAACCCGGCACCGCCGGGCCAGGCTCGGGGTTGGGCCATCGAGCCCCTCCAATTGCAACGGCGCTCGTTGATCCGCGGCTTTCGCGGCCAACGGTGCGTGAGAATCGAACCGTCCGTGCCGTCGAAGTCGCCCAACCGCAAGGGGTGACGATGAATGCAGTGAACGAATCGAAGCGCTTCGCCGACTGCGAAGTCGCCGACCTGTCGCAGGCCGATTGGGGCCGCAAGGAAATCGCCATCGCCGAGACCGAGATGCCCGGTCTCATGGCGATCCGCGACGAATTCGCGCCCGAGCAGCCGTTGCGCGGCGCCCGCGTTGCGGGCAGCCTGCACATGACGATCCAGACCGCCGTGCTGATCGAGACGCTGCAAGCGCTCGGCGCGGAGGTGCGGTGGGCGTCGTGCAACATCTACTCGACGCAGGACCACGCGGCCGCGGCGATCGCCGCGCGCGGCACGCCGGTGTTCGCATACAAGGGCGAGACGCTCGATCGCTACTGGGCATTCACGCACCGCATCTTCGAGTGGGCGGACGGCGGCACGCCGAACATGATCCTCGACGACGGCGGCGACGCGACGCTGCTCGTCCACCTCGGCGCACAGGCCGAAGCCGACCGCTCGGTGATTGCGCATCCGACGAGCGAGGAAGAGACGGCCCTCTTCGCGGCCGTCGCCAAGCGTCTCGAGCGCGATCCGAAGTTCTATTCGCGGATCAAGGCGAACATTCGAGGCGTCACCGAGGAGACGACGACCGGCGTCAAGCGGCTCTACCAGATGCATCGCGTGGGTCGCCTGGGCTTCCCCGCGATCAACGTCAACGACTCGGTCACCAAGAGCAAGTTCGACAATCTCTACGGCTGCCGCGAGTCGCTCGTCGACGGCATCAAGCGGGCGACCGACGTGATGATCGCCGGCAAGGTCGCCGTCGTGAACGGCTACGGCGACGTCGGGAAGGGTTCCGCGCAGGCACTGCGCGCGCTGTCGGCGCAGGTGTGGATCGCCGAGATCGACCCGATCTGCGCGTTGCAGGCGGCGATGGAGGGCTATCGCGTGGTGACGATGGACGACGCCTGCGACAAGGGTGACATCTTCGTGACCGCCACCGGCAACATCGACGTGATCACGCACGAGCACATGCGGCGGATGAAGAACAACGCGATCGTCTGCAACATCGGGCACTTCGACAACGAGATCGACGTCGCCGCACTGCGCCGTTACACGTGGGAGAACGTGAAGCCGCAGGTCGACCAGGTGATCTTCCCGGACGGCAAGCGCATCATCCTGCTCGCCGAAGGACGCCTCGTGAACCTGGGCTGCGCGACCGGACATCCGTCGTACGTGATGAGCTCGTCGTTCGCGAACCAGGTGATGGCGCAGATCGAGTTGTGGACGGATGCGAAGGAGCGCGCGGGCCGCTATCCGGTCGGCGTCTACGTGCTGCCGAAGCATCTCGACGAGAAGGTCGCGCGGCTGCAGCTGTCGAAGCTCGGTGCCACGCTCACGCAACTGAGCGACAAGCAGGCGCGCTACATCGGCGTCGACCCCACGGGACCGTACAAGCCGGACTCGTACCGGTACTGATGAGGCGGCGCGACGACGGGCCGCTGGCTGCGACCGCCACGCCGGAGCCGGGCGAATCGCCATGACAGCAAGCACCACGCAGGAGTCGGAATGCGAATCGCGGTGATGGGCACCGGCGGCGTCGGCGGTTACTTCGGCGGCAGGCTCGCGCAAGCGGGTCACGACGTGACGTTCGTGGCCCGCGGCGCGCATCTCGACGCCATGCGCCGGCAGGGATTGCGGATCCGCAGCCCAAGCGGCGACATCGCGCTGCGCGATGTCGTCGCAACCGACGATCCGTCGACGCTCACGCCGGTCGACGCGGTGATGTTCTGCGTGAAGCTGTGGGACGTCGAGAAGGCGGCCGCGCAGGTCGCACCGCTGCTCGGCGAACGCGGCGTCGTGATTCCCTTTCAGAACGGCATCGACAGCCCGGAGATCCTGAAAGGCGTCCTCGGCGAGAACCACGTGCTCGGTGGTGTCGCCTACATCGCCGCGACGATCGCGGAGCCGGGAATCATCGCGCAGACGGGATCGATGGCGAAGCTTCGGGTCGGCGCGTTCGATGCTGCCGGCGATGCATCGCCGATTCGCGAGCGTGCGGCGGCGTTCGTCGACGCCTGCCGCGCGTCGGGGATCGACGCGGAGCTCGCGACCGACATTCGCGTCGCGCTTTGGGAGAAGTTCGTGTTCCTGGCCGCGCTGTCCGGCGTCACGGCGCTCGCCCGCCGGCCCGTCGGCGACGTGCGCAGCGATCCCGACCTGCGCGCCGCGTTCGCGGCCTCGATGCGCGAGACGGTCGCCCTCGCGCGTGCGAGGAACGTCGCGCTGTCCGACGATTTCCTTCCCGCACAGATGCGCGCGCTCGACCGGCTGCCTGCCGAGATGCGCTCGTCGATGCAGAACGACCTGATGGCCGGCCGGCGCCTCGAGGCGCCGTGGCTTTGCGGCCGCGTCGCGGCGCTGTCCGCGGAAGCGGGGCTCGCGGCGCCGGTGAACGCGACCCTCTACGCCGGCTTGAAGCCGTTCGTCGACGGCTCGGCGCCCTGACGTCGGCCGCAAGCGATGGCGCGCCTTCTCGTCACCTGGCTCTTGAACGCGCTGGCGCTGCTCGTGCTGCCTTACGTGGTCCCGTCGATCCGCGTGACGGGCGTGACGAGCGCGCTCCTGGCCGCATTGGTGCTCGCGTTCATCAACACGCTGGTCCGGCCCGTGCTCGTGCTGCTCACGCTGCCGGTCACGCTGCTGACGCTCGGGCTCTTCATCTTCGTGATCAACGGGCTCCTGTTCTGGTTCGCGGGCTCGTTCGTGCCCGGCTTCGTCGTCGGCGGCTTCTGGAGTGGCGTCTTCGGCGCAATCGTCTACAGCATCGTGTCCTGGCTGCTCGCTTCGCTCGTGCTGAAGCGAGCGGACTTGCGATCGTGAATCGCGCAAAGCCGGTCTACAGCGTCGAATTCTTCCCGCCGAAGACGCCGGACGGCATCGCGAAGCTGCGCGCGACGCGGCGCGAGCTCGCGCCGCTGCGTCCTGCGTTCTGCTCGGTGACGTTCGGCGCAGGCGGATCCACCCGCGAAGGAACGCTCGCGACCGTGCTCGAGATCCGCGACGAAGGGTTGGAGGGCGTGCCGCACCTGTCGTGCATCGGCGCGACGCGCGAGGGAATCCGGGAGGTGCTCGCGCAGTACCGCGGCAACGGCATCCGCCACGTCGTCGCACTGCGCGGCGACCTGCCGTCCGGCATGGTCGACGTCGGTGACTTCCGCTACGCGAGCGACCTCGTGCGCTTCATCCGGGACGAGACCGGCGACTGGTTCCACATCGACGTCGCCGCGTATCCCGAGTATCACCCGCAGTCGCGCAGCGCCGAGGACGACATCGCGAGCTTCCAGCGCAAGGTCGACGCGGGTGCGAATTCGGCGATCACCCAATATTTCTTCAATACCGACGCCTACTGGCAGTTCGTGGACGCCTGCGCGGCGCGTGGCGTTCACGTACCCATCGTGCCCGGCATCATGCCGATCGGCAGCTTCACGAGGCTCGCGCGCTTCTCCGACGCGTGCGGCGCCGAGATACCGCGCTGGATACGACGGCGGCTGGAAGGCCTGGGCGACGACGTCGAGTCGATTCGCGCATTCGGCCTCGACGTCGTGACGAAGATGTGCACGTCGCTGATCGAGCGCGGCGCGCCGGGACTGCACTTCTACACGCTGAACCAGTCGACGCTGACCGTCGCGATCTGGCGCGCGCTCGGCTTGCAGGTCGCGTAGGCCGCTACTTCGAATACGACGCGAGCTCGAGCAGCGTGTGCTGCGCGCGAATGGCGCCGTTTCCGTCGAGCTCCTCGCCCTTCTCCCGGTACTCGGCGTCCTTTTCCTCGCGCACCGGCGCACCGACGGCCGGGGCGTACCAGATGACGTAATTGCAGGTCGTCGGATAGCGCCAGAATTCCTCGTCGTCGAGGCGCATCAGCACGCGCATCCGGATCGCGTCGAACACGCCGGCGGGCGTCGAGACCTTCTCCCAGCCGCCGACGCGGACATAGCGGTTGATCTGGCCTTCCTTCTTCGTCGTCTCGTTGAAGTTGTTCACCCACTGGTTCCACGTCTCGCCGGCGGCGAGCGGAAAGCGGAAGCGATCGAGCGGCGTCGCGAAACGGCGCGTCTCGATGTCCATGAGCGCGCCCTGCCGCAGCACACCGGGCGCCGACAGCAACTCGTAGCGCACGCCGTCGATCGTCGGTCCCTTGAGCGTGACGCGAACCGTGATGCCTTCCGGTCCCACCGCCGTCACCTCGTGCGTCTCTTCCCAGACGACCGGCAAGCGGAATCCTTCGCGGCCGCGATAAACCCAACGCTCGCCGACGCGGAACGTGGGTGCCGCGGCCACCGGGCCGTTCACGTCGCCGCCCGACTCGAGTCCCGCGCAGCCCGCGACGGCGAGAACGAGCGCGACGACGGCGGCGTGCAAAAGGGTCCGCTTGGACACGGTGATGAGGGACGGGCGCTGACGCTCAGCTAACAGGCAGTCGACGCGCGTGTTCCGTTCTGGGTCTTCGAAATGGGCAACATCGGCGCGGCGGTTTCGTCAACCCGGAGCATCGGTGATGGCGCCGCGGCTCGCCGTGGAGACGAGCCGCATGTATTTCGCGAGCAGGCCCCGCGTGTAGCGCGGTGCCGGCGGCTTCCAGCGTGCGCGGCGCACCGCGAGCGTAGGGTCGTCGACGTTCAACTGGATCAACAGCCGGTGCGCGTCGATGGTCAACGAGTCGCCTTCCTCGACGAGCGCGATCGTGCCGCCCACGTAGGCTTCCGGCGCCACGTGCCCGACGACCATGCCCCACGTGCCGCCCGAGAAACGGCCGTCGGTGACGAGCCCGACCGACTCGCCCAGTCCCTGGCCGATCAGCGCCGACGTCGGCGCGAGCATCTCCTGCATGCCCGGCCCGCCCTTGGGGCCTTCATAACGGATGACGATGACGTCGCCCGGACGGATCTTCCGCGCGAGGATCGCTTCCATGCACGCGGGTTCCGAATCGAAGACGCGCGCCGGGCCGGTGATCGACGGATTCTTGAGCCCCGTGATCTTCGCGACGCAGCCTTCCGGCGCGAGGTTGCCGCGCAGGATCGCGAGGTGCCCGTGCGGGTACATCGGCTTGTCCAGCGGCCGGATCACGTCCTGATCGGCGCGCGGCGCCGGCGGGACGGCCGCGAGCTCCTCGCCGAGCGTGCGTCCGGTGATCGTCATGCAGTCGCCGTGCAAAAGGCCGGCGTCGAGCAGCATCCGCAACACCTGCGGCACGCCGCCGGCAGCATTGAAGTCGACCGCGACGTAGCGGCCCGACGGCTTCAGATCGCAGAGAACCGGCACGCGCCTGCGGATGCGCTCGAAATCGTCGATCGTCCACTCGACTTCGGCGGCTGCCGCGATCGCGAGGTAGTGCAGGACCGCGTTGGTCGAGCCGCCGGTCGCCATCACCAGCGAGATCGCGTTCTCGATCGAGTGCCGCGTGATGATGTCGCGCGGCTTCAAGTCCTTACCGATCGCGCGCACGAGCACTTGCGCCGATTGCGCCGACGAGTCCGCCTTCTCCGGATCGGGCGAGGCGAGCTGCGAGCTGCCGAGCAGGCTCATGCCGAGCGCCTCGAACGACGAGGACATCGTGTTCGCCGTGTACATGCCGCCGCAGGCGCCGACGGTCGGGCAGGCGTTGCGCTCGATGCCGTCGTAATCCTCCTTTGCGAGCTTTCCGGCCGTGTAAGCGCCGACCGCCTCGAACGGCGAGACGATCGTCAGCGCCTGCCCTTTCCAGTGCCCGGGCTTGATCGTCCCGGCGTAGACGAAGACGCCGGGAACGTCGATGCGTGCCATCGCCATCATCGCCGCCGGCATGTTCTTGTCGCAGCCGCCGACGACGAGCACGCCGTCCATGCACTGGCCGTTCACGGACGTCTCGATCGCATCGGCGATCACTTCGCGCGACACGAGCGAATACTTCATGCCCTCGGTGCCCATGCCGATGCCGTCGGTGACGGTCGGCACGCCGAACACCTGCGGCATCGCGCCGGCATCGCGCAGCGCGGCCATCGCGCGATCGACCAGCGGCTGGATGCCGGCGTTGCACGGGTTCATCGTGCTGTGCGCGTTCGCCACGCCCACGATCGGCTTCTCGAAATCGGCGTCGCCGAAGCCGACGGCGCGCAGCATCGCACGGTTCGGCGAACGGGCGACGCCTTCGGTGATGAGGCGGGACCGGCGGTTCAGGGCCACGAGCGAAACCTCCATGGAGCGGCGGGGGCGAAACGGTCAATGATACCGATCGCGCCGACTGTGATATATCGGGCGCAATGCTCGTTCATCCGCAGTTCGATCCCGTCGCCTTTCACGTCGGTCCGCTGGCGGTCCGCTGGTACGGGCTCATGTACCTCGCGGGATTCATCCTGTTCGTGATCCTCGGACGCCGGCGCGCGCGCGCCGAAATGCTGACGGGCTGGAGGCCGTCGGACGTCGACGACATGCTGTTCTATGGCGTGTTCGGCGTCATCCTCGGCGGCCGCCTCGGCTACGTGCTCTTCTACAAGCCCGAGTATTACCTCGCGCATCCGCTCGAGGTGTTCGAGGTGTGGCACGGCGGCATGAGCTTCCATGGCGGATTTCTCGGCGTGCTGATCGCGCTCGCGTTCTTCGCGCGGAAGCGCCACAAGGCGCTGCTCGACATCACCGATTTCGTCGCGCCACTTTGTCCGCTGGGTCTCGCCGCGGGCAGGCTCGGCAATTTCATCAACGGCGAACTCGTGGGCAGGCCGACCGACCTGCCGTGGGCGATGGTCTTTCCGCAGGTCGACAACCTGCCGCGGCATCCGTCGCAACTCTACGAGTTCGGCCTCGAAGGCCTTCTATTGTT
>DATIEN010000013.1:0-9558 GCA_035455705.1 Casimicrobiaceae bacterium
CTCGGCGCGCGAGTCGAGCGCGGAGGTCGCCTCGTCGAAGATCAGGATCGCCGGCCGCTTCAGGATCGCCCGGGCGATCGCGACGCGCTGTTTCTCGCCACCCGAGAGCTTGAGGCCGCGCTCGCCGACGGGGGTCTCGTAGCCCTCCGGCAGCCGCGCCACGAATTCGTGAATCTGCGCGAGCTTCGCCGCTTGCACGATCTCGTCGTGCGTCGCGCCGGGGCGGCCGTACGCGATGTTGTACTCGATCGTGTCGTTGAAGAGCACCGTGTCCTGCGGCACGATCGCGATCGCCGCGCGGAGCGACGCCTGCGTCGCGTCGCGGATGTCCTGCCCGTCGATGGTGATGCGGCCGCGCGAGATGTCGTAGAAGCGATACAGCAGCCGCGCGAGCGTCGACTTGCCCGAACCCGAAGGCCCCACGACCGCGACGTTGTGGCCGGCGCGAATCGTGAACGTGACGTCGTGCAGGATCTGCCGGTTCGGCTCGTACGCGAAGTCGACGTGCTCGAAGCGCACCTCGGCGCCGCGAATGGCGAGCGGCCGCGCGCCTTCGCGGTCGGCGATCTCCGCGTGCTCCTCTATCAGCCGGAAGAGCCGCTCCATGTCGGCGAGCGCCTGCTTGATCTCGCGGTAGATCACGCCCAGGAAGTTGAGCGGGATGTAGAGCTGGATCATGAACGCGTTGACGAGCACGAGGTCGCCGATCGTCATCGTGCCGTCGACGACGCCGACGGTCGCGCGCCACATGATCAGCGTCACCGCGATCGCGATGATCGCGCTCTGGCCGATGTTGAGCGCGGACAGCGACGTCTGCGACAGCACGGCCGCGCGTTCCCAGCGCCGCAGGCTGTCGTCGTAGCGCGACGCCTCCCATTCCTCGTTGCCGAAGTACTTCACGGTCTCATAGTTGAGCAAACTGTCGATGGCGCGCGTGTTCGCCCGCGAATCGAGCTCGTTCATCTGCCGCCTGAAATGCGTGCGCCACTCGGTGATGAGCACGGTGAACAGGATGTAGAGCGAAAGCGCGACGACGGTGATCGCGATGAACGTCCAGTCGTAGCGGACGATGAGAATCGCCGACACGAACGCAATCTCCACGATGGTCGGCAGGATCGAGAACAGCGCGTACCCGATCAGCGTCGAGATGCCACGCTGGCCGCGCTCGACGTCGCGCGTGAGGCCGCCGGTTTGCCGCGCGAGGTGGAAGCGCAGCGACAGCGCATGCAGGTGGCGGAAGACCTGCAGCGCGATGCGGCGGACCGCGCGCTGCGTCACCTTCGCGAACAGGAATTCGCGGAGCTCGGTGAACACGGTCGTCGACAGGCGCAGCGCGCCGTACGCGACGAGCAGCGCCAGCGGCACCGCGAGCATCGCGATGCGCGGGTCGAGGGCGTCGACGATGCGCTTCATGAGGACGGGGACGCCCACGTTCGCAACCTTAGCGAGCACGAGGCAGGTGAGCGCGCCCCCGATGCGCAGCCGATAGCCCCACAGATACGGCAGCAGCGTGCGGATCGTCTGCCAGTCGCCGCGCTCGGTGCGCGCCACGTGCCGGTCGGCGGGCAGCGGAGCAGGCGGGCCGCGGCGCATCGCTACGAGGCCTCCGGCGCCTGGCGGCGTGGCAAGCCGGAGCGCCACCATTCGTCGCCACCGTAGCGCAACATGCCCATCGCGACGCGCACGACGCCGTAGGCCATCCAGTTGGCGGCCTTGACGAGACGCGACCGATGCGCCCAGTCCTCGGCCTGCACGGGCCGCGAGCCTTCCTCGATCATCTTCAAGAGCTCGTCGCGAAGGCCGCTCGCGAAAACGGCGTCGCGCACGAATACGTTCGCCTCGCGCGCCATCAGGAACGAATACGGATCGATGTTGGAGGAGCCGACGGTGGCCCACTGCCCGTCGACGACCGCTACCTTCGCGTGCAGGAACGAGCGGTGGTACTCCTGGATCGCCACGCCGGCCGTGAGCAGCTGCCCGTAGAGCGCGCGTGCCGCGTGGTGAAGCAGCCGAAACTCGACGCGCGCCTGCAGAAGCAGCGTCACCTTGACGCCGCGCGAGGCGGCACGCAGCAGTGCACGACGAAAGCGTACGCCGGGAAAGAAGTAGGCCGTCGCGATCAGGATCTCGCGCCGCGCAGTGCGGAGTGCGGCGAGATAGGCGCGCTCGATGTCGCGCCGATGGCGCAGGTTGTCGCGGATCGTGAACTTCGCCACCTGCGTGCCGACGCTTTCCGCCGGCTCCTCGTCCGGAAAGAGCGGCACGTCGGAATTTCTGAGCTGCGCGATCTCGACGATCGCCCAGACGCGCTGCATCGTCTGGATGATCGGCACGAGCAAAGGGCCGCGCACCGACACGGCGAAGTCGATCCGCGGCGGCGTATGGCCGGGCGTGTTCATGTCGTCGATCACGTTGATGCCGCCGACGAACGCCATCCGTCCGTCGATGTGGCAAAGCTTGCGGTGCAGCCGGCGCAGGCGATGCGAGCGGAAATGCCACGGCATCACTTCGGGCCGGTACTTGAGCAGGTCGACGCCGCCATCGGTGAGCCGCTCCGCGAGCGCCGGCGTCAGGTAATGGCGCGCGCCCCAGCCGTCGACGAGCACGCGTACGGTGACGCCGCGCTGCGCCGCGGCGATCAACGCGTCGGCGACCCTGCGGCCCGTGTCGTCGTCGGCGAAGATGTAGGTCTCGAGCCAGATCTCGCGCTCGGCGAGCGAGATCGCCTCCAGCAACACCGGAAAGTACTCGGCACCGTTACGCAGCAGCGCGATCGAATTCCCCGCCGTGTAGCGGTTCATTGCGAGGCTGATGGCATCAGCGATCGTTCGCTGCCTGGGCGCGCGGCTGGCAAGCGGCCGCGACTTCGAACGTCGCGGCAAGCGCCGCGTGGTCCGACATCCGTGCGCCGCGCGTCGCGTAGTGCACGTGCGCGTCGACGACGCGAAGCCCGCGGGAATAGATCCGGTCGAGCCGGAAAAGCGGCAACACGGACGGAAAGGTTCGAGCGGGACGTCCCCGCACGGTGCCGAAGACCTCGACCAGCTCCAGCGCGTCCGTCAGCGCGCGATCGCCCTTGCTGCGCCAGTCGTTGAAGTCGCCGGCGATGATGAGTGGCGCCTCGTGCGGCACGGCGCTCTCGATGCGCTCGATCAGCGCCTGAATCTGCCATTGCCGGCCGCGCTCGAACAACCCCAGATGAACGTTGATGCAGTGCAGGCTCGGCAGGCCCTCGCCGATCGCGACCTCGCAGTGGAGAAGCCCTCGGCTCTCGAACAGATGCGCGGAGATGTCGAGGTTCTCCTGCGCGAGCATCGGAAAGCGCGAGAGCAGCGCATTGCCGTGGTGGCCGTGCGGATAGACGGCGTTGCGCCCGTAGGCGACCTCGTGCCAGAACGCGTCGGCGATGAATTCGTGCTGCGGTCGCGTCGGCCACTCCCGATAGCGCGTCGCATGCCGCTCGTGCGTGTGCAGGACTTCCTGCAGGAAGAGGATGTCGGCAGCCAGTCCACGCAGGCGCTCACGCAGTTCGTGAATGACGAACCGGCGCGCGAGCTGCGAGAAGCCCTTGTGGATGTTGTACGTCGCGACGGTGAAGCGCGCGGGTGCGGGCGCTGGGGATGGCATGGCACCAATGTTAGCGCGGAGAACGGCCGTTGCGCCTGTTGCGCGGATGAGCAAGAACGACCGGGGCTCGCCGAAGCTCGTCGAACTGGGCGATGAGCTCAGCGCGGGTCGTCGGCGCGAACAAGCGCCTTCCCGTTCCCGGCGACATCATCGCCTACGGGCAATCGGGCAAGACGATCGCGTGCTCGTCGTCGCAGCGACGAGGGTGTGTTCGCGGACCCGCCGTCGTCGCGCACGCCGGCTCGGGCACGACCTCTCGAAGGCCCGAGGCCGTTAGACGGTTCGGGACAGAGGTCACCTATGTGACCGGAATACACCGCTATCAATTGGGGTGGCGGATGGGACTCGAACCCACGACAACCGGAATCACAATCCGGGACTCTACCAACTGAGCTACCGCCACCGCAGGAAGGCGTCGCGCATCGCGCGCATCGCGGGGATTATACGCCGCGGCGCAGGACGGCCTCAGTGCTGCGCCCCCATCATCGTGTTGGGAAGCCAGGTCGCGATCTCCGGGAATGCGCACAGGATCACGATCGCGAGCACCATGCAAAGCACGTAAGGAATCGTTCCCCACATCACGCGCGTCACCGGCACGTCGGGCGCGATCGAGCTCACGATGTAGATGTTCAGCCCGACCGGCGGGTGGATCAGCCCGATCTCCATGTTGATCGTCAGGATCACCCCGAACCAGACCGGGTCGAAGCCCGCGGCCTTGATGATGGGATAGATGATCGGCGAGGTCATCAGGATGATCGCGGCCGGCGGGATGAAGAAGCCGCAGACGAGCAGGAACAGGTTGATGAGCGCCATCAGCACCCAGCGGTTGACGTGCATCTCCGCGATCGCCTGCGCGAGCGTCTGCGTCAGGTACAGCGACGTCAGCATGTAGCCGAAGACGGCGGCCGCCGCGATGATCATCAGGATCATCACCGACTCGCGCGTCGTGTCGCGCAGGATCGTCCACCAGTCGCGTACGGCCCACATCCGATAGATGACGATGGCGAGCAGCACGCAGAGCGCCGCCCCGACGCCGGCCGCCTCCGACGGCGTCGCCACGCCCCCGTAGAGCGCGTACATCACCGCCGCGATGATCACGATGAACGGCGCCACCTTCGGGATCGACTGGAACTTCTCTTTCCACGAATAACGGAACTCCGCCGCGTGCGAACGAAAGCCGCGCTTCCAGACGATGAAAAGCGTCCACAGCATGAAGAGCCCGGTCAACAGAAGCCCGGGCAGCACGCCGGCCATGAAGAGGCGCCCGATCGACGTCTCGGTGGCAATGCCGTAGAGGATCAGCGTTATCGACGGGGGAATCAGGATGCCGAGCGTGCCGCCGGCACAGATCGACCCGGTCGCGATGTCGGCCGGGTAGCCGCGGCGGCGCATCTCGGGAATGCCCATCTTGCCGATCGCCGCGCAACACGCCGGCGACGATCCGGTGAGCGCGGCGAAGATCGCACATGCACCGAGATTCGCGAGCACGAGCCCGCCCGGCAGCCGATACAGCCAGCGATCGAGCGCTTCGTAAAGGTCCTTGCCCGCCGGCGACGATCCGATCGCGGCACCCATCATCACGAACATCGGGATCGACACGAGCGTGAAATCGTTCAGCCCCGAGAAGAAGGTTTCCGCGACGACGTGGAGCGCCGAGAAGCCCTGGAAGATCGCGATGAAGACGATCGACAACAGTCCGAGTCCGAACGCCACCGGTGCGCCGGAGAGCAGCACCAGCAGCGTGACGACGAGGACGATCACGCCCTGGGTCGACGCGCTCATGGCGACCCCGTGCGGCGACGCCGCAAGGCTCTGCGCGTCACGTACCGCCCGTACCGGCGCGCACCGCTTCCGGATCGATCGGGCGCACGCTCGCTTCGGCGGCGACGCCGTCGGCCGTGGCAGCGTGATCGACGATGCCGAACGGCGGCGCACGGTGCGTCACGAGCTCGTAGAAATCGACGAGATACAGCAGCGTCAGAACGCCGAGCCCGACCGGCATCGATGCATACGGAATCCACAACCGGACTCGCCACATCGTGTTCGAGAGCCAGTGCTGTCGCCATGCCTCGAGCCAGTACTGCGCCGTGAGCACCGTAAGGATCGTGCAGAACGCGATGGCGGCGAGCATCGAGAACACGGCGAGCCAGAACCGTTTGCGCGGACGAAGGTGCAGCGGCAGCACGTCGACGTTCACGTGCCCCTTCAGCATCAGCACGTAGGGACTGCCGACGAACGTTGCGGCGACCAGACTATAGGTGACGAAGTCCGTCTGCCAGATGGTGTTCTCGTTCAGCACGAAGCGAACGAACACCATCTCGCAGACGACGATGACGCCGATCGCGATCAGGCCGGCGGCGAAATACCCGCACAGCCGCGCGACGACACGAATCCCGCGAATGAACGTCTGCATCGGTATGCGCGGTCCGATGCGGGTCGGCGTTCGAGGAGGTGGCCGCTACGAACAGCGCGTCGCGGGTCGCGCTACTTGACGTTCAACGCTTCGTCGATCAGCTTCTTACCGTCGGGAACGTCCTTCGCGAACTCGACGTACGAGCTTTTCTTCGCGACCTCGAGCCAGTCGTTGTATTCCTTGTCGTTCATCGACCTGACCTCGACTCCGTGGTCCTTGTACGCCTTGACCGTCGCGTCGTCCACCTCCTTGGCCTTGCCTTCGTAGTACTGCTGCGCCTTCTTGCCAGCCGCGATCAGCGCGTCCTGCTGCTTCTTGTCGAGCTTGTCGAACGTCTTCTTCGACATCAGTACCGGCTCGTACATGAACCAAAGCGCGTTGTCGCCCGGCGCGGTCATGCACTTCGCCTGCTCGTAGAGGCGGAACGACAGGAAGCTGCCCATGCTCGTGTCCGTTGCGTCGGCGACGCCGGTCTGGAACGCGTTGTAGATCTCGTTGGACGGGATCGACACGATCGAGGCGCCGGCCGATTGCCACATCTGCGCGAACGTCGGCCCCGCGGCTCGCATCTTGAGACCCTTGACGTCGTTCGGCTCGAGAATGCAGCTCTTCTTCGAGACCACCCCGCCGCCGAACCAGGCGTCCGACAGCACGATCACGCCGGCCTTCTCGATGTGTCCGCGAATGTCCTTCATGAACTGCGAATCGTTCAGCCGTTTGGCGCGGTCATAATTGCGCACGAGGCCGGGCATCAGCGTCGCGCTGAAAGCGCGTTCCTGACCGCTCGCGTAATCGAGCGGGAACAGCGTCATGTCCAGCTGGCCGTTCACCATGGCATTCCACTGCTGCTCCGGCTTGAACAGCGAAGCGCCCGGATAGACCTGGATTTCGAGACCGACATTCGCGGCCTTCACGTCGCGCGCGATCATTTGCACCATGTCGTCGCGAACGTCGCCCTTGCCTCCGGGAAACTGGTGCGAGGCGCGCAGAACGGTGGGCGCGGCCGCGAGCGGCCCGCTCGCAAGCGCAACGGCGACGGCGGCAATGCCGAGTGACGTAAGGCGTTTCATCGGTGTTTCCTCCTGTCTCAGTCGATCGAAAACCGGCGCCGCGCCATTCGTTGTTCTGTAGCGCTTCGCAATCGGCATCCGGCGCGCGGCCATTGTAATCACGAATGCGCCGGCTGTAACGCCCGGTCGCGGTGGAAGGACCGCGAGCGCGAGGCGGCTCCGGAGGCGCTCGTCGGCACGTGGTACTCGCCGTTTCGGCCGCCTTCACGCAATGGCGCGCCCGACAGGACTCGAACCTGTAACCGCCGGCTTAGAAGGCCGGTGCTCTGTCCGCTTGAGCTACGGGCGCTCTCGCGTTTCGATCATACCCGCTGGCCGCTCGTCGAGCGGTGCCGTACAGTAGCGTCGCGCCATGCCGGAACGCCCTCGGATGCCACAACCTGCGGTCACGACGTTCCTTTTCACGGACATCGAAGGCAGCACGCGGCTGTGGGAGGAGCAGCCTGAGCGGATGCAGCCCGCGCTCGCGAAACACGATGCGCTCGCGCGCGCAGCCGTCGAGCGGCATCGGGGAAAACTGGTCAAGACGACTGGCGACGGCATTCACGCCGTCTTCGGCGATCCGGTGGACGGCGTCCTCACGATCGTCGATCTGCAGCAGGCCCTGAGCGAGGCCGATGCCACGGATGGACTCCCCTTGCGCATCCGCTGCGGCCTGCACGCGGGCATCGTCGAGCAGCGCGACAACGACTACTTCGGCAGCGCCGTCAACCGCGCCGCCCGGATCATGAGCGCGGCGCACGGTGGCCAGGCGCTCGTGTCGCAGTCGGTCGCGCACCTCGTCGCCGGGCGACTACCGCCCGAAGTGACGCTCGAGAACCTCGGTGTCGCGCGCTTGCGCGATCTCGCGCGCGCCGAAGCGCTGTACCAGATCGTGCATCCGGCGCTTCGCCGCAGTTTTCCGCCGCTGCGCACGCTCGAAGCGGTTCCCAACAACCTTCCGCAGCAGCTCACGTCGTTCGTCGGCCGCGAGCGCGAGACCGCCGACGTTGCGGCGCTCGTTCGCAGCGTTCGTCTGGTGACGATCACGGGCACTGGTGGCCTCGGCAAGACGCGGCTTTCGCTGCAAGTTGCGGCCGATCTGCTCGACGCGTTCGAGGGCGGTGCCTGGCTCGTCGAACTCGCGTCGTTCGCCGATCCGCGGCTCGTCGCGCAGGCGCTCGCCGCGGTGCTCGGCATCAAGGAGCATGCTGGCGGGTCGCTCGTCGATGCGATCGTCCATCACCTGGGCCAGGCCTCCACGCTGATCGTCCTCGACAACTGCGAGCATCTGCTCGACGCATGCGCCGAGCTCGCAGTGCAGCTGCTGCATGCGACCGCCGGCCTGCACATTCTCGCAACGAGCCGCGAGCGGCTCAACGTGCGTGGCGAGACGGCCTATCCACTCGCGCCGCTCGTCGTTCCAGAGGCGGACACGCAGAGTTCGCCCACGCTGGCGCAATCCGACGCAGTGCGCCTTTTCATCGATCGCGTCGTAGCGCTCCAGCCCTCGTTCGCCCCGAGCGCGCAGGACGTCCGCGACATCGCGGAGATCTGCCGGCGCCTCGACGGCATTCCGCTGGCGATCGAACTCGCGGCCGCGCGCGGCCGCGCGCTTCCGTTGCGCACGATCGCAGCGCGCCTCGACGACCGTTTCCGGCTCTTGACCGGCGGCGATCGAACCGCCCTTCCCCGGCAACAGACGCTGCGCGCGCTGATCGACTGGAGCTACGATCTTCTCGGGGACGCCGAGCGAACGCTGTTTCGGCGCCTCGCCGTCTTCGCCGGCGGCTTCAGGCTGGAAGACGCCGAAGCGGTCGTCGTGGATTCCGCGCTCGCGCGGGACGACGTCGTGGACCTCCTCGCGAAGCTCGTCGACAAGTCGCTCGCGGTCCTGGACGCCGATGGTGAACGCTATCGGATGCTGGAGACCGTTCGCGAATACGCCGCCGAGCGCCTGGACGCGAGCGGCGAATCGCGGGCGTTGCGCGATCGGCACCTGCGCCACTACGTGGACGTCGTCGAGGCCGCGGCGCCGGAGCTATTCGGTCCGATGCAAGGCGCGTCGTTCGCGCGGCTCGACGCGGAGCGCGAAAACCTGCTGGCTGCGCACGCGTGGTGCGCATCGGCGCCGGAGGGAATCGAGCTCGGCCTGCGCCTCGTCGCGCTCAAGTTCTACTGGATCCATCGCGGCGTGCCGGGCCTCGGTTATCGCCTCGGCGCCGAGGCTCTTGCGCGGACACGAGCTGACGACCGCTCACTGCTGCGTTGCCGCGCGCTCTTCGACGTCGGACAGATCGCGTGCTACATGGGCCGTTACGCCGAGGGACAGCGGCATCTCGAGGAAAGCCTCGCCATCGCGCGCGAGCTCGGCAACGACGAGCGCATCGCCTCCGCGCTGCAGCCGCTCGCAATGGCGTGCCTGGGGCAGAACGATCCTGCGGCGGCCGAGCGACATCTCGCCGAAGC
>DATIEN010000014.1:0-3281 GCA_035455705.1 Casimicrobiaceae bacterium
AGGCTGATCACCATGCCGTCGATCGCCTCGTTGCGGAAGGCGCGCAACACTTCGCTCGCGGACGGGTACTCGACCAGTTGCACGACGTTCGGATCGAGCCGGCCGAGATCGCGCGCGAGGTAGAGCGGCTCGCTGCCAATCCAGACGTTCGTGCCGATCCGCAGCACCGGATCCGGCAGTCGCACGCAGCCGGCGATCGACGCGATGCAGGCGATGCACGCGAGCGCCCAGAGTCGCCGCCACGCCGCAGCAAGGACGCGGTTGCTCATGATCGCCCTCAACGTCCGTCCGGGACGAAGATGTAGCCTTCGTTGCGGATCGTGCGGATGTACCGCGGGTGCTCCGGATCGGGCTCCACCTTCTTGCGCAGCCGCATGATGCGCAGGTCGACGCTGCGGTCGAACGGATCCCAGTCGCGCCGATTCAGGTTCAGGATGCGCTCGCGCGACAGCGCCCGGTTCGGGTGCTCGGCAAACGCCTTCAGCAGGTCGTATTCGAGCGGCGACATCGCCACCTCGCCGCCGTTCTCGTCGGTAAGGCGATGGGCGCCGAGATCGAGGATGCAGCGGCCCATCCGAATCCGCGACGCGCCGATGTCGGCGCGGCTTGCGTACGAGGTCCGCCGCAGCACGCTCTTCACGCGCGCCTCGAGCTCGCGCGGATCGAACGGCTTCGGCACGTAATCGTCGGCGCCCATCTCGAGCCCGACGATGCGATCGACGACCGTCGACGCCGACGTGAGCATGATGATGGCGATCTTGGCGTAGCGCTCGCGCAGGTGGCGCGCGAGGGCGAGCCCGTCCTCGCCGGGCATGTGGATGTCGACGAGCGCGAGATCGATCGGCTGCCGCGCTGCTTCGGCCTTCGCTGCATCGGCGCTCTGGGCGCCGACGACGGCATAGCCGTGCGCGACGAAATAATCGTGCAGCACTTCGCGCACGTCCGGTTCGTCGTCGACAACGAGGATCGTCGCGTTGGGGCTCATCATTCGCTCCCTTCGAGCTCTCGCCGCCTTGTCGACCCGCCGCCGGCGGCTATCCGCGAGGCTTGGGCGGGGTGTCGGGAGCGACAGCATAAAGCGATTTGGGCATCGTTGCCCGAGACCCGCTCACGAGCGAAACAAACGAAACAAATGGGCCGGGAATGGTTTGCAACCCTTTCCGCCGCCGAAGCGCACAAGAAAAGAAACAAAAGTGTCGAGCGCCCGAAACAGCGCTGCCGCATCCGATCCCTAGACTCCATCGTTCGCCCGGTGCGCCGGGCCGCGTCCGCGCCACGCAAGCAATCCTGCATGCGGCGGCCGCGTCATCGATCGAAAGGAAGGCTTTTCATGCAATCGACGCTGCACTCCACGCGCGCGCGACGCGCGCAACCTTCGGAAGCCGATCAAAGGCTCGAACGGATCGCACGACCGGTCATCGCGGAAATGGCGGTATGGCCGAACACGCCGGCCGGCAGCGGCGCGGACCGGCCGGATGGCGACGTTCGCCATGGCGGATGGACGCCGGCGATGTGGCGGATGATCGTCGACTTCGACGTTGACGGCGCCGCCGCGAACGCCGACGACCCGCTCGATCCATGGCCGCCGAGCGCCGCGCTGATGCAGGCTGCGCGCACCCGCCGGGCAGAGGCGATCGGTCGCCTGCTGCGCGACAGCGCGCATCGGCTTCGCGACGCGGTCGCACGCGTAGTGTTCAGGTACCGGCGGCGGCGGCATGCGCGGGCGATCTACGCGGCGCTTTCGGGTCTCGACGACCGGACGCTTCGCGACCTCGGCTTCCACCGCAGCGAGATCGGGTCGGTCGCCGCCGAGGCGACGGGCGAGGCCGAGCAGACGCGCACCATCACCCGCGCACCCGCCTGAAGCGGCATAACGCGCGGTCGGCCCGCCGCGGGGTGGGCCGACGCGGGCGCGAGTCAGGCTTGCGTTCGCGTCGGCTGCGCCAGCGAGGCCATCCGCGCCGGCGCATTGAGCGCGCCGTACGCGTCGTAATCTCCGCGGCGCTCGACGATCTCGAAGAAGAAGCGGTCCGCGAACGCCGGCGTATACCCATGCAGGTATTCGCCGGTGGCGCCGCGGTCGTACAGAACGGAGGTCCGCCGCAGGCCGGCGAGCGTCGGCGCGTCGACGTCGAGGCGTGCCGCGAGATCGTCGTAATAGTTGTTCGAAATCGGCACGAGCGTCATGCCGCTTCCACGCAGCGCGTCGGCCGCGGCGATCGCGTCCGCGACGTCCAAGCCGACGTGATGGACGGTGGCACTGCCGCCCGTCGCGCTGACCGTACGCGCGGTGCGCGTCTTCTGACTCAACGAGACGTTCAGCACGAAGCGCAGCCCCCGGTCGGGCGTCGCCACGCCGGCGCTGCGGATGAGCCCGAAGGGATCGGCGAGTTCGAGGCTGTCGCCCTTCTCCATGCCGAGCACCGCGCGGCAAAAGAGAACCCAGGTGTCGAGCTCGCCGAGCGGCAGGCCGAAGGCGACGTGGTCGATGCGACGCAGC
The DNA here is from genome assembly GCA_035455705.1 of Casimicrobiaceae bacterium. Classification (GTDB taxonomy): domain Bacteria; phylum Pseudomonadota; class Gammaproteobacteria; order Burkholderiales; family Casimicrobiaceae; genus VBCG01. Next base: position 2,501 of record DATIEN010000014.1, read on the forward strand.
GGACCGGAGCGCGTCTGCTGGCGTTCGTCGAGCGCGAAATCGATCTCGAACAGCCGATCGGGCGCGAGCGCCTCGTCGACGAAGTAGAACACGGTTCGTCCGGGCGCGACGATCGCGGGAATGGGCACTTCGTTGGGCCCCACCCGGCCCTCGAAGGGCGCGCTCGAAAGCGCGATCGCGCGGTTCTGCGCGCGTACCGGATCGTCGGTCCACAGGCCGATCGCGCACACCGACGGGCCCCGATCGTCGAAGAACGCCCGCGCCGGCAGCGACGCGTCGGCGTTCACGATCAGGTTGACCTCGCCCTGGCGGTAGAGCGTCACGTCCTTCGACCGGTGCTTGCCGGCGCGGCGAAACCCGAGCCTGACGAACCATTCGGCGAGCGCGCGGGCGCCCGCGTCGTCGACGGCGAACTCCAGGAACGCGACCCCAACGAAGCGGGCCGGCGCAGGAGCGTCGAACAGATCGATCCGCGCCAGTGCGCTCTTGGCCGCCGGTGAGCGAGCGGACGCCGCCGTTTGCTCGAGCCGCTTTCGCGCGAGGCTCTCGAGGAACAGGAGCGAGCGCATTGCATCGGTCGCGGTGCGCCGGTTGGGCGTCTCGCGGAACACGTCGTTGAAGATCTCGAGCGACAGCGGGCCGCTGTAACCGGCGAGCAGCACCTGCTCGAAGAAACCGACGACGTCGAGCTGTCCCTGCCCGGGGAAGTTGCGGTAGTGGCGCGCCCAGTTCGTCACGTCGAGCGACAGCCACGGCGCGTCGGCCATCTGCAGGAAGAAGA
>DATIEN010000015.1:0-6067 GCA_035455705.1 Casimicrobiaceae bacterium
AGCGGGATCGGCGCCGCCATCGCGCGCGCCTTCGCGGATTGCGGCGCGCACGTGACAGTCACGGGCGGCACTTCGGAAGAGGTCGCTTCGTTCCGAAATGCGGGCGCCGACGCAATCGACGAGGCGGGGGTGCTCGACGTGCGCGACACCTCGGCGATCGCTTCGCTGATCGACCGGCTGCCGCGCCTCGACTTCCTCGTCGCGTGCGCCGGCATCATCCGCCGCGGCGACGAGCACCGGCTCGACGTCTTCGAGGACGTGCTCTCCGTCAATCTGACGGGTACGATGCGATGCGCCACCCTGGGACGGCCGAAGCTCGCGGCCGCCGTGCCGGCAGGCGGCGGCGCGATCGTCAACATGGCGTCGGTGCTGTCGTACCACGGTGGAGCGCTCGTGCCTGCGTACAGTGCGAGCAAGGGCGGCGTCGCGCAGCTCACGAAGTCGCTCGCGCTCGCGTACGCGGCCGACGGCATTCGCGTCAACGCGATCGCACCGGGCTGGGTGCGTACGTCGCTGACGAAGGCATTGCAGCAAGACCCGGCGCGAAGCGACGCGATTCTGGCGCGAACGCCGCTTCGACGCTGGGCGGATCCGGAGGACATTGCGGGCGCCGCGCTGTTCCTTTGCACGCCCGCCGCTCGGTTCATGACCGGCACGCTCGTTCCGGTCGACGGAGGTTACCTGGCCGCTTGAGGAGGAGCACGATGGCACTCACTACCGCAATCCGGCATCTGCGGCGCGGCGATTGGCAGAAGGCGCATGCGATCGTGCAGAACGACGAGACCGACCTGGGCTTCTGGGCGCACGGGATCGCGCATCTGCTCGAAGGCGACCTCGGGAACGCGCGCTACTGGTTTCGTCGCGCCGGACGGCCGTTCCCGCGCGAACTCGGCGCGGACGCGGAGATCGACGCGCTCGCCGCCGCCGTCAAGCAGCAATCGGCGGCCGCGTAGCGGGTCGGAGCCGATGTCGACGCTTCCGATCGCGACGGCGCTCGGCATCCGGCCGGAGATTGCCGAGCAGGCCATTCCCGACGACGAACGGGTCTGGGTGCCGCAGGCGCCCGACGTCTGGTTCCGGCCGCTGCTGCTCAACACGGTGAGCGGCGGCTGGTGCAACCTGCTCCGCGTGCGGCGCGCGGGCATTCTTTCGCGCCACCGCCATCCGATGCTCGTCGTCGGCTACGTCGTCAAGGGACGCTGGAAGTACCGCGAGCACGACTGGATTGCCGAGGAGGGGAGCTTCGTCTTCGAGCCGCCCGGCGAAGTCCACACGCTGACCGTCCCCGCGGACTGCGCCGAGATGATCACGTTCTTCAACATCGCGGGCGCCATGATTTACGTCGACGAGGCGGGGCGCCAGACCGGCTACGAGGACGTGTTCACCAAGATCGCGATGTGCCGCGCGCACTATGCCGCCGCCGGTCTCGGCGACGCATACGTCGATCGCTACGTGCGCTGAGCGCGTACGCGCCGACGCTTTCATCGCACGAAGAAACGGATCCGGCGCGCGTGGCCGCTTCTCGCATGGAGTCGGCATGATCGACGTCGTGATCCCGGGCTTCGGCCGCCTGACCCTGACCGACCTCGTCTGCGATTTCAACGGCACGCTCGCGCGCGACGGTCGCCTGCTGCGAGCGGCACGCGCGCTTTTGCCCAAGGTCGCGCGAGTCGTCAACATCCGGGTCGTCACCGGGGACACCTTTGGTTCGGCCCGTGAGGCACTGCGCCAATGCCCGTGCGAGGTGGTGTTGCTGGGGCCGAGAAATCAGGCGCGGGCGAAGAAGGCGACCGTCGAGCAAATCGGCGCAGCGCGCGTCGTCGCGGTCGGCAACGGACGCAACGACCGGCTCATGCTGAAGGCGGCCGCGCTCGGCATCGCGGTGATCGGCGACGAGGGTGCCGCGGCCGAGGCGGTTCGAGATTGCGACGTCGTCGCGCGCGACATCGCCGTTGCCTTCGAGCTCTTGTTGTCGCCGCGGAGGCTGGTCGCGACACTGCGCGATTGAGCGGCCGGGCCAGCGCACGCTATCCTTGCGCGCAAAATGCGGTGCCCGCGCGTTGCGGCAGGAGGATGCATTGCTTCCATGGGGCTCGGTGATCGCGGTCGGTGCAGGGGCCGCCGTCGGCGCATGGCTGCGCTGGGGACTGGGCATCGCCCTCAACCCGGTGTTTCCGACGCTGCCGCTCGGCACGCTCGCGGCCAATCTCGTCGGCGGGTTGCTGATGGGGTTCGCGATGGAGCTCATCACCCGCCACGCGATTCTGTCGCCCGAGTTGCGCCTGCTGGCCACGACCGGATTCCTCGGCGGGCTGACGACGTTCTCGACGTTCTCCGGCGAAATCTCCACGCTCCTGACGCGTGGCGAGTGGTACTGGGCGCTCATCGGCATCGCCGCGCACGTCGTCGGGTCGCTCGTCCTGACGATCGCCGGCATGCTGCTGATGCGCGCGCTGTTTGCATGGGGAGCATCCTGATGAACGGTACGTTGCTGCGCTTTTACGTGCACGAGAACCGCAAGCACGAGCGGATCGTGCTCTACGAGTGGCTGCTCGAGCGGGCGAAGGCGCTCGGCATCCACGGCGGCTCGGCGTTTCGCGCGATCGCGGGATTCGGCCGCCATGGCATCCTGCACGAGGAGCACTTTTTCGAGCTCGCCGGCGATCTTCCCGTCGAGATCGACTTCGCCGTCAGCGACGACGATGCGGAGCGCCTGCTCGATTTCCTGCGCGCGCAGCGCATCAGCATCTTCTACGTTCGGATCCCGATCGAGTTCGGCGTCATCCCGGGCAACGCCTGAGCGTGACCCGCGCGGTCGTGGCGATGACGCGCGCGGCGGCGCACTGGACGGCGAGCGATAATGCGCGAAGCGACGGCGGACAACTGCCGCGGCGCACGACAACTCGAGATGGAGTGACGAAAATGGCACAGGCAATTCGCTTCCACCAGACCGGCGGCCCCGAGGTCCTGAAATGGGAGAACGTCGACGTTTCGCAGCCGGCGCGCGGCGAGGTGCGCGTACGCAATACCGCGATCGGCGTCAATTTCATCGACACGTATCAGCGCAGCGGCCTCTATCAGCTGCCGCTGCCGTCCGGGCTCGGCAGCGAGGCGGCCGGCGTCGTCGAGGCGGTCGGGCCCGGCGTCGACGGGCTTTCACCCGGCGATCGCGTCGCCGGCTGCACCGGCCCGATCGGCGCGTACAGCACCGAGCGCGTCATGCCGGCGGATCGCCTCGTCAAGCTGCCCGACGGCATCGAGGAGCGCACGGCCGCCGCGATGATGCTGAAGGGACTCACGGTCCAGTACCTGTTCCGTCAGACCTATCCGCTCAAGGCAGGCGAGACGATCCTCTTTCACGCGGCCGCCGGGGGAGTCGGCCTGATCGCCTGCCAATGGGCGCGCGCGCTCGGCGTCACGATGATCGGCACCGTGAGCTCCGACGCGAAGGCCGAGCTCGCGCGCCAATACGGATGCGCACACACGATCGTCTATACGCGCGAGAACTTCGTCGAGCGCGTGAAGCAGATCACCGGCGGCAACGGCGTCCCGGTCGTCTACGATTCGATCGGCAAGGACACGTTCCCGGCGTCGCTCGACTGCCTGTCGCCGCGCGGGCTCTTCGTGAGCTTCGGCAGCTCGTCGGGGCCGGTGCCGCCGCTCAACATGATGATGCTCTCGCAGAAGGGCTCGCTCTACGTCACGCGGCCGACGCTCTTCACGTATGCGGCGAACCATGCGGCGCTCGACGCCATGGCGTCGGAGCTCTTCACGCTGGTCAAGCAGGGGAAGATCAAGCCCGATGCGCGCCAGACGTTCGCGTTGAAGGATGCGGCGGAGGCGCACCGCGCGCTCGAGGGGCGCAAGACGACCGGGGCGACGTTGCTAATTCCCTAAGCGGGTGCCCTCAGCGCGGCGACGGCGCGCGCGTCGCCTCGTTCACGAGCGCGCGCGCCGCGTCGATCACCTCCGACGCGGTGACGCCGAGAGGCCCGACGTTGCGCGCGACGAGCAGGTCGGCGGCGGCACCATGCAGGCACACGCCGATGCGCATCGCCTCCGGGGCGTCGATCCCCTGTGCGAGCAGCGCTCCGAGGATGCCGGCGAGCACGTCGCCGGATCCTGCAGTGGACAATGCGGGGTTGCCGCTCGCGTTGACGTCGAACGTGCCATCGGGTCGCGCGACGATGCTGCCGGCCCCCTTCAACACGACGACGGCTCGGAGCCACGCCGCGAGGCGCAGCGCGGCCGCGACGCGATCCGCCTGCACCTCGTTCGTCGAGCATTGCAGCAGGCGCGCCGCCTCCGCCGGATGCGGCGTCGCAAGCGTCGGCGAGCCGCGTCGCGCAATCGCATCCGCCAGCTCTCGCCTGGCCGCAATCGCATTGAGCGCATCCGCGTCGATCACGATCGGCTGGTCCACCTCGATGGCCTTGTCGAGCAGCGGCTGCGCGCGTTCGCCCGCGCCGAGCCCGGGGCCCACGACCCACGCATCGTGATCGGTGCCGACCGCGTTCGCCTCGCGCAGCATGAGTTCCGGCGAGAGCCAGTCGACGAGCGGCGGATTGCGCGCGGCGAGACCGACGATGACGCGGCCCGCGCCGAGGCGCAGCGCGGCACGGCCCGCGAGAAGCGCGGCGCCGACCAGTCCCTCGGCACCGCCGACGATGCAGGCGCGGCCGAATGTCCCCTTGTGCGACTTGCGGACGCGTCGCGCGAGAATCGCCGGCAAGTGCGGCTGCAACGCATCCCACGCGAGACGCACGCAGTCGTGCGGCACGTCGGCGTCGACGCCGAGCGCGTGGACGGAGATGTTCCCGCAGTGGTCGGGACCGTCGCATGTGAGGAGCCCCGGCTTCAGCGCGATGAAGGTCGCGGTGGCGCTCGCGCGAATCGTCGCCGCGCTCGCGACGCCGGTGGCCGCGTCGAGACCGCTCGGGACGTCGAGCGCGAGGATGGGGACTCCGCTCCCATTCGCCCACGCGATCCACGACGCCCAGGGCTCGCCCGGCGGCCGCGACAGGCCGACGCCGAACAGGCCGTCGACGATCAGCGCCGGTCGCGCGGCCGGCGGCGCATCGACGATTTGAACGTCGGTTTGCGCGAGCGCGGCGCGCGCCTGAGCAGCGGCGGGCTGGACGCAAGGCTTGTCCTGCGCGACGACGATCGTTTCGAACCCGCGCTCGCGCAACCGGCGCGCACACACCCATGCGTCACCGCCGTTGTTGCCGGGCCCGGCGAGAACGAGCGCCGCGCCGTCGCGCCCGGCCAGCATCGAGGCGCCGATGTCGGCGGCGGCGCTGCCCGCGCGCTCCATCAGCGGTTCGTGTGCGTGCCGCCGCTCGATGTCGCGCAGCGCGGTGATGGCGAGGATCGGCGCGAGCGGCGCCGCATTCGCGTCGAATCGGGCGTAGGTCATCGGTCGGGAGGTGCGTCGTTGCTGACCGTCCGCCCCCGCTGGCCGGGGAGGACGGGCCAAGTGTAATTCAGGCCGATCCTTGGACTTTCCGCTGCTGCGCCCGTAGAATCGCTGCCGCCGGGCGCCTTGCGGCCCCCACAACTTCCAGGAGTGAATCGAATGCGTACATTGAAGCTTTCACTCGCGTTCGCGCTGCTCGCGCTCGCCGCCGCTCCGGTCCTGGCCCAGGATGCGGGGACGCTCAAGAAGATCAAGGACAGCGGCACGATCACCATCGGCTATCGCGATGCGTCGATCCCGTTCTCGTACCTGAACGACCAGCAGCAGCCGATCGGCTACGCGATGGACATCTGCTCCCGGATCGTCGACGCGGTGAAGACGAAGCTCAACATGCCGAACCTCAAGGTGACGCTGAACCCCGTCACGTCGTCGACGCGGATCCCGCTGATGGCGAACGGCACCATCGACCTCGAGTGCGGATCGACGACGAACAACGCCGACCGGAAGAAGCAGGTCGATTTCGGCATGACGTACTTCGTCATCAAGTACCGGTACGTTGCGCTCAAGTCGTCGAAGATGAACACGATCGACGATCTCAAAGGACAGACGGTCGTGTCGACCGCCGGCACGACGGACATCAAGGCGCTC
>DATIEN010000016.1:0-11097 GCA_035455705.1 Casimicrobiaceae bacterium
TGGGTGAGCGAAACCAGAAGGGCGAAGCCCGCGCCGAGCACGATGGCGAGCGCCGCGCCGCCGATCGACACCGTCATCGTGTTGCCGGCGGCGCGCCAGACGGCCGGGCTTTCGATGACGCTTTCGAACACGCCGAGATCGAGACGGCCGTGCGGCACGAGCGCCTCCTGCGCGAGCCGCGCGATCGGAACGAGCGCCAGCAAGACGACGATCCCGAGCAACGCGGCGAACGTCGCGCGCTCGCTGCGCCGTGCAGGAATGCCCGGCATCGGGTGCGCGTTCAGCCGCCGAAAAGCTCGGCGAAGCGCTTCTTGTTCTGCTCGTCCTGCTTCTCGAGCGCAGCGATGTCGACGGGCAGGATCCGAAGCGACGCGACGTCGGGGAATCCTGCCGGCGGCTTCACGTCCTTCCGCGCCGGGAAATAGCCTTGCGACACCGCAAGCTCCTGCCCTTCCTTCGACAGCACGAAATCGACGAACGCGCGCGCCGCATCGGGATTCTTCGTGCTGCGCAGGATCGCAGTCGGCTCGGTCACGATCGAGACGCCTTCCTTCGGAAACACGAAATGGACCGGCGATCCCTTCGCCTTCGCGTTGAGCGCCATGAATTCGACGATGATGCCGTACATCTTCTGGCCGCCCGCCACGGCGTTCAGCACGGCGCCGTTGCCGCGCAGCGCAACCGCGCCGTTCTTCGCGAGCTTGTCGTAGAAGTCCTTGCCGAGCGCCGGATCGGCTTGCAACGCGGCCATGTGAATCGCCGCGGCGCCCGAGTACAGCGGACTCGGCAGCGCCACCTGTCCCTTCGCTTCGGGCTTCAGCAAGTCGTACCAGGATGTCGGCTTCATCGACGCCTGGCTGTTGACGATGATGCCGGTCGTGATGATCTTGGTGCCGAAATACGTCTTGCCGCCGTCGTACGCGGCAGGCGGCAGTTCGCGCACGTCCGCCTGCGGATAAGGCATGAGCTCACCCGCGGCCTTGAGCTTCTCCATCGACAGCGCATCGGCGATCAGCAGCACGTCGGCCCGCGCGGCACCCGCGGCGATCTCCGCCATCAGCTTGCTCATCACTTCGGTGGTGCCGGAGCGGAAGATCTCCACGTCGACGCCGGGATTCTTCTTGCGGAAGCCTTCGACGGTCCGCTGCGCGTCGCGATCGGGTTGCGACGTGTAGAGGACGAGCTTGCCGCCGGGTTGCGCCGCGAGCGGCGATGCGAGGAACAGCGCGCAAAGTGCGCCGGCGAGCCACGAAACGATGGCGGATCTCATTCAGCGATCATCCTTGGCATGAAGCAGGTTGGGTCGGTGAATTGCACGTGCGGAAGCGGCGCGAGGCCCGCGCGGCCTACCGGATCGTATAACGAAGCGTCGAACCGCCCAAGGCAGTGCGCACAAATGCAACGAGGCAGCGACCAGGCGCTGCCTCGCCTTCCTTGACCGACGCGTTTAGGGCTTAGCCGCCCCCACCACCACCGCCTGCACCGCCGGTGCCTGCAGCACCGGCGTCGCCACCGGTTCCGCCGCCCGCGGATCCGCCGGTGCCGCCCGTACCCGCAGCTGCGCCTGCACCGGTCCCTGCGCCGGCCGTACCGCCGACGCCCGAGCTGCCGGTCGCGCTGGCGCTGCCCGTCGTGCCGGAATTGCCGCCCATGCCGCCCGCAGTGCCCGCGGTCCCGTTCGCACCGTTGCCGGACGAACCCGTGCTGCCCGCCGCGCCGACGTTGCCGCCCGTCGGCCCGCTGCCGTTCCCCGGCCCCGTACCCGTTCCGCCGCCGTGCTGGCGCCGCGAACGCAACGCTCCGGTATCCGAATCCGCTGCCGGATGTCCGCCGGCGCGCACGCAGTCGCGCATATCCTGGCCGGTGAGGCCCGCGCAATCGCGAGGACCCGACCCCGGCGGCACGTTCATCCCGGGACCCGTCGAACCCGGCGTCGTCGCGCGTCCGGTCGCATCGACGGCCGGCGGCGTCGGATGCATCGCACCCGTCGTGCTCGAGGACGTCGTGGGTTGCGCGCCCGCGGACGCGAATGCGCCGAGGGACAGTGCGGCGACGAGCGTTTTCAGCTGCCAGTGCTTCATGCTGCCTCCACATCGTTCGTTGATCGGTGCGCGCCATGCCGCGCGCGCGATGTCACGACGGGAAAGCGAGCATTGCGCGTGCCATGCGTCGTGCAGCGCGCCGTCACCAAGGCGAACGCAAAACAGCTGTCCGAAGCCGTCTGATAAGCGGCCGTTTCAGTCGGCAATTGTGGCCGCACGCGAACGCGAGAATTGCATCGCTCGCACGTCATTCACCCACACGCGCGACCTAAGCGAGCCGACGTCGCTTGAACGCGCGAACGACAAGCCCCGCGTGGAGATCAATCGCGCTTGAGGTCGGGAAAATCTTCCTCGAAAAACTCGTGCTCCGCGCGTTCGTCGCGCTCGCGGCGCGCAGCTTCGGACTTGCGCAACTCGACGCGGCGAATCTTGCCCGACAACGTCTTCGGCAATTCCGCGACGAACTCGATGCGCCGCACGCGCTTGTATGCGGCGAGCTGGCGCCGCGCGAACGTGAGGATGTCGCGCGCGAGCGCGCGATCCGGCACGCTGCCCGACGTTATCGTCACGTAGGCCTTCGGGATCGCGAGCCGCACCGGATCGGGGCTCGGCACGACGGCCACTTCCGTCACGCATTCGTGCTCAAGCAGCGCGCTCTCGAGCTCGAACGGACTGATCCGATAGTCGGACGACTTGAACACGTCGTCCGCGCGGCCGACGAACGTCACGTAGCCGTCGGCGTCGCGCGACGCGGTGTCGCCCGTATGGTAGAAACCGCCGCGCGTCGCGTGCGCGCTCGCCTGCTCGCTGTCTTCGTAGCCGCGCATCAAGCCGAGTGGCTCGCGCGAAAGATCGAGGCACACCTCGCCGTCGTCGGCCTCGCGCCCGTCGACGTCGAGCAGCACGACGCGATAGCCGGGTAGTGGACGTCCCATCGACCCGGGCTTCAGCCTTTGACCCGGCGAATTGCCCAGCAGCGCGGTCGTTTCCGTTTGTCCGTAGCCGTCGCGCAGCGTGATGCCCCACGCGTCGCGCACCTGCTCGATGACCTCCGGATTGAGCGGCTCCCCGGCGCCGGCGAGCTCGCGAATGCGCAGCCGGCCCCGATAGGCGCCGAGGTCTTCCTGAATCAGGAGGCGCCACACGGTCGGGGGTGCGCAGAGCGTCGTCACGCCGCAGCGCTCGATCGCGCCGAGCAGTCCCTTGGCGTCGAAGCGCGCGCTGTTGTAGATGAAGACGCACGCACCGGCATTCCACGGCGCGAACACGCAGCTCCACGAGTGCTTTGCCCATCCGGGCGACGAGATGTTGAGATGCACGTCGCCCGGCATGAGCCCGAGCCAGTACATCGTCGACAGATGCCCGACCGGATAGCTCTGATGCGTATGCAGGACGAGCTTGGGCTTCGACGTGGTGCCCGACGTAAAGTAGAGCAGCAGCGGGTCCGTCGCCTTCGTCGGCGCGTCGGGCTCGAAGACGCGCGGATAGCCAGCCGCCGCGTCGTGGGAGACCCAGCCGGGCACCGACTCGCCGACGCAGATACGTGTATAGCCGCCGGGCACGTCGGCGAACTTCGGCGCATGCGCGCTCGCGGCGACCACGTGGCGCACGTTGCCGCGATCGATGCGATCGCGCAGATCGGCCGGCGTAAGGAGCGAGGTCGCGGGAATCACGATCGCGCCGAGCTTCATCGCCGCGAGCATCGTCTCCCACAGTGCGACGTCGTTGCCCAGCATGACGAGCATCCGGTCGCCCCTGCGCACGCCGAGCGTGCGCAGATGATTCGCCACCTGCGCGGATCGTTCCGCCATCTCGCGAAACGATCGCTGCTGCTCGCGGCCGTCCTCCCCGACGATCCACAGCGCGGGCGCGTCGTTGTCCGCCGCCATCACGTCGAAATGGTCGAGCGCCCAGTTGAACGTGTCGAGCACCGGCCAGCGAAATGCCCGCACGGCGGTGTCGTAATCGTTGCGATGCGCGAGCAGGAAGTCGCGCGCCGCGATGAAGGCGGCGTGTGCGTCGTTCATGGCGTTTTCCTTCGGAAAGACCATCGAAGGTTACCGCAGCGCTCGGCGCGACGCACCGGGCCCCCATGCACGTGAAAACCTCCTCGCACCCGACAGAGGGCGAGGAGGCTCATGATGACGCCAAAAGGCCGCCTGCCGGCGGCGGCTGCCTTCTCCTGCGGCTATTGCGGCAGGCCGAGAGCGGAAAGCGTTTGCGCGTCGAGCATGCCCGTTTGCGACAGGCCCTGCGCCTGCTGGAAGCGGACGACGGCGTCGTGCGTGCTCGGTCCGTAAATGCCGTCGACGGTGCCGACGTCGTAACCGCGGTCGTTCAGCGCCTGCTGCGCGGAACGGACTTGCGGGGAACTCGCCTGCACCGTCGCATACGTCCCGTTCGTAGTCGTCGCGTTCGGGTTGGCGCTCGGCGCCGCGATGCCGCCCGGCGCCGTCTCGTAATGGCCGGCGTAGCCGCCGACGCCGGCGCCGACGACGGCGCCCACCGGTCCCCCTACCGCCGCGCCCACCAGCGCGCCGCCTGCGGCGCCGGTTGCCGTTCCTTTCTCCTGGCGATCCATCGAGTGCCACGTCGCGCATCCGCCGAGGAGCGAGACCAGCGCGACCGCGCAGGCCTGCCGAACGATGTTCGTTGTGCTCATGCTGCTTCCTCCATCCGTCGTTGACTGCAGATGCGAGGATGCCGGATGCGCCCATAGCGCGGCATCGGCGGGCGGTTGATATCCGTGTCGGCCGATGGGAAAACGCGCGTGTGCGGTGAGACAATGGCGCGCACCGCCGTAGTCCTGCTCCTACGGCGAAACGGGCGTCGCGCCGATTGGCATCGCGTGCGCGTGCCCGGCACGATCGCTTGCGGGCTCCCGGCTGCCGTTCGCATGGCGCTGCCGAATCCCGTCGCGAAGAACCGTCCATGACGCGAACCGGAGGAACGACATGGCGAAGTACGGCAAGAAGGCGCAAGCAAAGGTCAAGAGGGCGATGGAAGAGCGCAAGGAGGGCAAGCTGCGGAGCGGCCGCTCGGGCAAGAAGGTGACGAGCCGCAAGCAGGCGATCGCCATCGGGTTGTCGGAAGCGCGCAGAGCGGGCGGGAAGGCGCCGCCCAATCCGAATCGGTCGAAGAAGTCGTCGAAGAAGTCGGCCACCAGGAAGTCGTCGTCGAGGAAGTCCGCGGCGAAGAAGTCGTCGTCGAGGAAGTCGGCGGCGAAGAGGTCGTCGTCGAAAAAATCGGCCTCGAAGCGCGCGTCGGCCCGCAGGTCGCCTTCGCGCAAGTCGGCGTCGAAGCGATCGAGCGCGAAGAAGTCGGCGTCGAAGAAGAAGCCTGCGAAGAAATCCGGGTCCCGGAAGTCCTCGTCGAGCAAGTCGTAGCGTCGAACAGCGCCGCCGCGCCGCCGTTGCACCGCCCGCACAAGTATTCGCGCGAACGCTCCGCCGGCGCGAGGCCCTTGGTTGGTTTGCCCTCGGGCGATCGCTGACGCGTGACCCCGATCCTCTACACCGTCGCGGCGCTTCTCGCGACCGTCGGTACCGTCGCGTGGATCGCCGCACGTCTCTCGCTGCCGTCGCCGATTCTGCTCGTCGTCGCCGGCATCGCCCTCGCGCTGACGCCGGGGGTGCCGTCGATCACCCTCGAGCCGGACCTCGTGCTGCTGGTGCTGCTGCCGCCGCTCATCTACTACGCGGCATTCACGATGAGCTGGCAGGCGTTCCGCGCGAACCTGCGCTCGATCGTGCTGCTCGCCGTCGGGGGCGTGATCGTCACGACGATCGCCGTCGCCGGCGCCGCGAGCTGGGTGTTCGGATTTCCGATCGGCGTCGCGTTCATGCTCGGCGCGATCGTCTCGCCGCCGGACGTCGTCGCTCCGCTCGCGGTCGCCGAGCGCTTGAGCATCCCGCGGCGCATCGTCGCGGTCCTCGAGGGCGAAGGCCTCGTCAACGACGCGACGGCGCTGATCCTGCTGAATCTCGCACTCGCCGCAGTGTTCACCGGCCATTTCTCGCTGCCGCACGCGGTGCGCGACTTCGTGCTCGTGCTGATCGGCGAGACGGTCTGGGGCTTCGTCGTCGGGTTCGTGATCCTGCGCCTTCGCCACTGGGCGGCCGAGCCGAGGCTCGAGGTGCTGCTGTCGCTGTTGACGCCGTTCGCCGCGTTCTGGCTGCCGCATGCGGCGGGCGGCTCGGGCGTCCTCGCCACCGTCGTCGCCGGACTTTACGTGGGATCGGCGGGCGTCACGTGGATCCGCTCGAACACGCGGCTGCAGGCGCTCTTCTTCTGGGACATCGTGAACACGCTGATCACCGGTGCGATCTTCCTGCTCACCGGGTTGCAGGCGCGCACGGTCGCCACGGCGCTCCACGGCACCGCGCTGCAACAGATGATCGTCGAAGGCGTCGTCGCGAGCGTCGTCGTCATCGTCGTGCGCTTCGGCTGGATCTTTGCGGTCACGTACGTGCCGCGCTGGTTGTTCCCGTCGATCTTGCAGCGCTATCCGATGCCCGATTGGCGCCTGCCCTTCGTCGTCGCGTTCACCGGCGTGCGCGGCGTCGTGAGCCTGGCCGCGGCGCTCAGCGTCCCGGTCGCGCTCGCGACCGACGTGCCGTTTCCGCGTCGCGACGACATCCTCGTGCTGACGTTCGTCGTCATCGTCGTCACGCTCGTCGTGCAGGGTACGACCCTTCCCTGGGTCCTGCGCGGGCTCGGCCTCGACAAGCTCGGAAGCGCCGAATCGAGCAGGCGCAAGGAGCGCGAGGTCGGCGCGCGCGTCGAGGCAGCGGCGGCGGCGCTCGCGGCACTGGACCCGGCCGCGAAAGCCGAGCACATTCCCGAGGAAGTGCTTGCGCCTTGGCGGGAACGCGAAGCGATCCGCATCCGCCAACTCGAGGGCGAGCGCGACGGTGATGGCGAGCGGCTCGCGACATCGGCGCGGATGCGCCGCGTCGAGCTCGCGCTCGTCGCCGCGCAGCGGCGCCGGATCAACGAGCTCGTGCGCAAAGGCGAGGTGAGCGACGAGATCCGCCGGCGCATCGAGCGCGATCTCGATCTCGACGAAGAGCGGCTGCGGGGCAACGTGACGGGGATCGCGACCGATGTGCCGCCGGAGGGCGAGATCCCCCGCGAATGAAGGCACGCGCCTCGGCTTGCGTCACTCGGGCAGCACGACGCCGGAACCGCCCATCTCCTTCGGCATGTCCTTCATTTTCGGCAGGCCGTCGCGGATCGGAAGCACCGATTCCGCGTAATTCACGTGCAGCTGCGGCACGTAGCGGAACGTGGGGATCGTCGCCGCGTAGACGTCGACGACGCCCCAGCCCGGATGCTCCGTGAAGAGATGCCCGCCGCAAAGCCGGCAGAACTTCCGGTGGCTGCGCTCCGTCTTGCGGTACGCGCCGACGCTCGCCTCGCCGCGCGTCACCGTGACGGCGTCCGGCTTCCACAGCGTGAACGCGTTGACGGGCGCGGCGGCCCAGCTGCGGCAAGATGCGCAGTGGCAATATCCCGCGGCCACGGGCTCGCCTTCGACGGCGATCTGCACGGCACCGCAGAAACAGCTTCCCTCGTAGGTACGACTCATGTCTTGTTCTCCTTCGTGGTCATGCACGTGAGCGCCGCGGAAACCGGGTAGCCGGCGGCCGTCGCGGCGTCGAGCTTCGCCGGCACGATCACCATCGCCGCGATCGTGGTTGCCGCCATCGCGACTGCCGTGAACCCCAGCACCGCGCGCGGCGTCGTCGTTTCGTATCGCTTCATGTTCGTCACGTCCCGTATGCAACATCGACGCATGCAGTCTAGGTCGTCGATGTCGCGCGCCGACTTCGGGGCGCGCCGAAACTTGTATCGTTTGTATCCAGCGTGGTGCGCGTTTGCGCGCGGCTGCCGCTCGCGCGCGGGTCAATGCAGCCGCGACGCCTCGCCGCTCGCGGCGACCTCCTCGACGACGCGCCGCACTTCGCTCGGCAGGAACGGCTTCTCGATGACGAGGCGGCCGCTGCGGCAGACGAATTCTCGGAGCTCGGATGCCAGCGTGTCGCCGGTGACGAACACGACGCGCACGAGCTCGCTCGGCCATTTCGCCTCGATGTGCTCGTAGAGCGCACGGCCGTCCATGTCCGGCATCCGGATGTCGGTGAGGATCACGTCGTAGCGCTCGATCGTCAGGCGGTCGAGCGCCTCGCGCCCGGAGCCCGCGGTGACGACGCGGTGCGACGCGGCGCTCAGGATTTCGGCGAGCGACTCGCGAATGTCGGGCTCGTCGTCGACGACGAGGATCTTGCGGCGCAAGGCGCTCGGGCGCAACGTCGACGCATCGCTCGCGGCCTGCGGCTGCGCGTTCCTGTTCCTGACCGGCAGCGCGATCGTGAACACGGCGCCGCCGCCTTTCGCGGCGTCGACGGTGAGCCGGCCTGCGTGCGCCTCGACGATGCCGAGGCTGACGGCCAACCCGACGCCGGTCCCCACGCCGATCGGCTTCGTCGTGAAGTACGGCTCGAACACGCGCGCGCGAAGATGGGCGGGAATGCCCGGCCCGTTGTCGGCGACGCTGACGCGCAGCGTGTCGCCGGCCGCGTCGAGCTTGCTCGTCACGCGAATCCGCCGCGGCGGCGGGACGTCCTGCAGCGACTGCTGCGCGTTGACGATCAGGTTCAGCATGACCTGATGCAGCTGGTCGGCGTCGGCGTGAATGAGCGGCAGGTCGGCCGCGAGAAAAAGCTCGACCTCGATGCCGCTCGTGCGGATCGCATAGGCGGTGATGTCGAGCGCCGCCGCCACCACGTCGTTGATCGCGACGGGACCGCGCTCGGGACGTTGCTGGCGTGCCATCGCGAGGAACGTGCGCACGATGCGCGCACAGCGCTCGGCCGCGGTGCGGATCTTCACCGCGGCCGCCTGGGTCCTCGCGTCGCCCTGCTCCTCGAGCAGCACGGCGCGCGCGACGACGACCGACAGCGGGTTGTTGAGCTCGTGCGACACACCGGCCAGAAGCGAGCCCAACGCGGCCAGCTTCTCGCGCTGGTAGAGCGACTCGCGCTGCTGCGCGAGCTCCTCGGCCGCGCGCTTCTTCTCGGTCACGTCGCGCGCGATGGTCAGCACGTGCGGGCGGCCCTGGTACTGCATCGGGATGCCGTGCACCTCGAGCGCGAGCGGCGAGCCGTCCTTGCGCTGCTCGATCACCTCGGCGTGCAGGGAGTCGGCGCTCGCCAGCACGTCGAGAAAGCGCGGCAGGTACGACGGTTGCGCGAACGCCGGGGCCGAAAGCGATGCCAACTCGGCCTCCGAATACCCGTACATTCGCCACAGCGCCGGGTTGATGTCGACGAGCTCTCCTTCGGCGCTCCAGAGCGCGAGCCCGTCGATCGACGCCTTGAACATCGCGTGGTACTGCTCCTCGCTGGCGCGAAGCGCCGCCTCCGAGTGCTCGAGCTCGCCCTGGACGCGCACGCGCTCGGCGATGTCCTCGCGAAGCCGCGTCTGCGTCCGCTCGACCTTGCGCGCCATCGCGTCGAACGCGCGTCCCAGCCGTCCGAGCTCGTCCTCGCCCCCGAGATCGCTTCGCGCGGCGAAATTGCCCGACGCGATCTCCTCGGCGGCGCTCACGAGCCGCGCGGTGCGCCGCGTGAGCAGGAAGTGGAAGACGAGCCAAAGCGCAAGGGCCAGCGCCGTCACCCATCCCGACCAGTACAGCGACTGCTGGATCACCTGCGCGCGCGCTTCCGCCTTGTAGCGCTTGAGGTCGTACGCGAGAAAGAGGTTGCCGACGCGCGACGGCCGCAGCTCGTCGCGCTCGCTGCCGAGCAGGATTCCGGCCTGCCCGAGCAGCATGTCGCCCTGGGCGTCGATGGCGATGCCGGCGCGCCGCTCGCGGATCGCGCGAACCGCGCGGTCGGCGTCGAATTGCGGCGACGCGTCCTCGATCTGGCGGCCGAGCCATGCGCGCCGCGTGGCCGCGATGACGACGTTGCGGTCGTCGGTCAGCGCGGCGACGACGACGTCGTGGTTGTGCGAAAGCACGGAGATCTCGTGCTCCCCCGCCTCGAGATCGCCCTTCAGCAGCAGATATTCGAGCGTGCTCTGCAGGCGCGACATCTCCTGCGCGAGCCGCTTGCGGCTGTCCTCCTCGGCCTCGCGCTCGGCCTGCGGCACGTGATAGATCAGGTTCACGGCGCTCAACGCCGCGGCGAACGCGAGCAGGATCACCGGGACGGTGACCTTGAGCGACGCGGGAACGGGGAATCTCACGTCGGCCCGTCCCCGGCGGCCGGCGAGCGCGGCGAGCGTGGGCGCCGCGTCATTTCATCATCTGCTGCAGCGGCTGCGGCGCCAGCACGCTTTCGATGTCGACGTTCGAGCGCAAGAGCTTCGCATCGACCATCAGCGCCATCAGGCGGCGGCCGGTCGTCGCGAGCTCGGGATGCGCGCCACCCAGCATCCGCAGGTTTTCCTCGCGCGTCGGCACGTGGAGGCCCGACTGCGCCTGCAGAAACTGCTCGCCGCTCGTCTGCTGGCGCACGCCCATCCGCCGGGCCGCATCGAGCGGCTCGCGCTGCATGTAGTCGAACGCCGCGAACCAGCCGGAAAGAAGCGCCTGGATCGACTTCGGATGCCTGTCGATGAAGGAACCGCGCACCGCGAGCAGGTCGACGATCTCGCCAGGAATCTGCGTGCTGTCGAACAGCGTCTTGCCACCCGCTGCGAGGAGCTGCGCACGGTACGGGTCGAACGTCACCGCACCGTCGACCTGTCCCTTCTCGAAGGCGCCGGGATGCTCGTTCGACTCGAGGTGAACCACGTTGACGTCGCTCGCCTGCATCCCGTTGAGCGCGAGCGCGCGCGACAGCACGAATGCGCCGAGCGCGCCGCCTTCGACGGCGACCGCCTTGCCCTGGAGGTCGCGCATCGTCCGCATGCCCGTCCGGCCGACGACCACGTCGGCGCCGTTCGACACGTCGACGACGAGAATGATCCGAGGTTGCAGCCCGTCGGCGGCGAGCCCGAAGAGCTCGTCGAGGCTGATCACCATGCCGTCGATCGCCTCGTTGCG
>DATIEN010000017.1:0-8533 GCA_035455705.1 Casimicrobiaceae bacterium
GGCGCCACGCGGCAACGCGAATAATCGTCGTTGCGCGGGCGCCGGCGACCCTCTGTCGCTTTCGCGCTACGAACCTGCTGCCGGCACGCGTGCGACGGCGTCCCTGAACCCGGCGAGCGTTTGCGCCCAGGCATTCTCGGAATCGAACATCGCGCGCATCGCCTCGGCCTTGTCGCCGTAGCGCTCCAGATGGCGGTGCGTGAGCGTGACGCGCGTGCGCTTCGCCGACAACGCGACGAACGTCACCTCCACCTCGCTGCCGATCGAGGCGTCCGGCCGGAAGTCCGCCCCGATGTCCCACGCGAGCAGCAACCGGTGGGGCGGCTCGTAGGCGAGCACGCGCCCCCACGGGCACTCGCTGCCGTCGTCGCCCCGCTCGTACCAGCGGCCGCCGACCCTGGGCTCGAGGATCGCCTCGAACGCCTCGCATGGGCCGATATGGTGTGCGCGCGGCCACCATGCGTCGATGTCGTTGGCGAAAACGCCGAACACGTGCGCAAGCGGCGCATCGACGTCGATCGTCTTGCGTACGAAGATTCCCTGACCTTCTGCATTCATCTCGGTCGTCTCCTTTTGGCGTGATAACTCGACTCGGCGACGCGCTTGAAGTCGCGAAGCGCGCGACCCCAAAGCGCGTCGAGGTACTGGCGCAGCGTCTCGAGGCCTTCGGTATCGAGTCGGTAGACGTTGCGCGTGCCGCGCGGCTCGTGCGCGACGAGGTTGGCATCGGCGAGCACCCGCAGGTGCTGCGAGACCGCCGGGCGCGAGATCGGCAAGCGCTGCGCGAGCTCGCCCACCGCGAGCGGCTGCCGCGCGAGCGCTTCGAGGATCGCGCGGCGGGACGGGTCGGCCAGCGCGGAAAGCTGGTGATCGGCGTGGATCATCGTTGGTAAGCTTATGCTTACCGTAAGTCTACACTTACCATTATCGGCGTGTCAAGCGGACGACGTCCGACCGTTACGGGCGGGTTGCCGCGAACGCGACGTGTCGAGCGGCGAGAGCGGAGGCGGTGCTAGCGGTTGGAGGCGAGCCGCGGGCTCTCGACCGCGACGTACTGCCACGGATGCTCCCAGTACGCGTTCTTCTTGTAGCCGCGCACCCACGGCTGCACGAGCGTGTCCTCGATCGTGTAGACGTGCAGCACCCACGGCGCGTACGCGCCGACCAGCTCGGACATCCTGCGGTAGATCGCGTTGCGCTCGGGACCGTCGGGCAGCGTCCGCGACTTGCGATAGAGCGCGTCGTAGGCCGGCAGGTCGAAGCGCGAATAGTTGGTCTGCCCGATGTTGCCGCCGTAGAGGAGCTGCATGAACGCGTCGCCCTCGGCGTACGCGTTGATCCAGCCGATGCGCCAGAACTGCAGCTGCCCGGCCTTGCCCATCTTGAGCAGGTCCGGCCACTTCTGCTTCATGAAATCGACGCGGATGCCGACCGCTTTCAGGTTGCGCTGCCAGATCTCGTCGATCTCGCGATCGCGCGTCGTCGGCGTCGATGCCATCACGAGCGCCAGCGGCTTGCCGTCGGGCATCTCGCGAAAGCCGTCGCCGTCGCGGTCGACGTAGCCGAACTTGTCGAGCAGCGCCTTCGCGGCCGCGGGATCGTACGGCGCGGCGACGTTCAGCGCGTCGTCGTGGCCGGTGACGCTCGGTGGAATCGGCTGCGTCGCCGCAATCGCCTGGCCCTGGTAGACGACCTTGACGAGCTCCGGCGTGTCGAACGCCATCGCGATCGCTCGCCGCAGCGCGATCTTCGCGTTGTCGTAGCCGCCGACGACGGGGTCCTGCATGTTGAAGTACGCATACTGCATCGCCGGCTGCGTGAGGCGCTGCAGCGTGACGCCGCGCGACGCGTACGCCGGCTTCAGGCGGTTCGAGCCGTCGAGCGCGTGATCGGTCAGCTCGGGCGGCAGGTTCACGTAGTCGAGCGCGTTGCTGTCGAAGGCGAGAAGCCGCGGGTTCGATTCCTCCATGATGGCGATCTCGACGCGCTCGACGAGCGGCAGCGGCTTGCCGACCAGCGCCGCGAAATGCGTGCGGTCGTCGGCATCGGACGGCTGCGGGAAGCGCTCGTCGCGGAAACCGGGATTCGCTTCGAGCACGATCTGCTGGCCGCGCCGCCACGACTTCAGCATGAACGGGCCCGTGCCGACCGGATGATCCATCACCCAGCCGTTCGCATCCGCGTAGCGCTCGATCACTTCGCGCGCGACGGCGGCCATCGCGCTCGCGCACAGGTAGCCGAACAGGATGTAGTCGGGCTCCTCGAGCTGCACGCGAATCGTGTAGCGGTCGAGCGCGGCCAAGCCCTCGATCGGTGCGTCGTAGTCGAGCTTCCCGCGCTTCTTCGCGGCGTCGAGCACCGGTCCGGCGCCGACGATCTTGCCCTGCAGATACCAGGAGAAGGGCGAGCGCACGCGCGGATCGAGCAGCCGCTTCCACGAATAGACGTAATCGTCGGCGGTCAGCTCGCGCTTCCTGCCGCCGAACGCGGGATCGTCGGCGAAGTGAATGCCCCGCCGCAGCCGGATCGTCCACGTGCGGCCGCCGTCGTCGATCGTCGGCAGCGCGGCGGCGATGCGCGGCACGCGCTTGTACGGACGCGCGAGGTAGTCGAAGCCGTAGAGCGTCTCGAAGATCGCGCGCTGCACGTGATCGGAATAGAGATCGCTCGTCGCCTGCGGATCGAAGCCGGTCTCGGCGACGGGAAATGCGACGCGCAGCGTCTTCTCGACGGCGCCCCCGGCGCGCGGCTGCGCGAGCGCGAGCCGCGGCGCGAGCGCGGCGAGACCGAGCGTCGCGAGCGCCTTGCGACGGGAGCCGTCGACTTTCAAGACGCGTCCTTCGCCGAGTGCACGGGCTCCGCCGACGCCGCGTCGCCGCCCGTGCCGTCGCCGCTGTGGTCGACGTCGAGGTAGGCGAACGGATACTGGAACGTCGGGTTGTACTTGAAGCCGCGCAGCCACGGCTGCACGAGCACGCTCTCGTAGCGAAACGCCGTCAGAACCCACGGCGCGTACGCATTGACGAGCTCCGACATCCGGCGCTCGACGGCGAGGCGCTCGGGGCTGTCGGGCATCGCGCGCGCCTTCTCGTAGAGCCGGTCGTACTCCGGCAGCGCGAAGCGCGACAGGTTCGAGAAGCCGGCATTACGGCCGTAGAGCAGGCCGTAGAAGCCGAAGCCGTCGGGTGTCGTGTTGATGTTGCCGAGCTGCCACATCATGAGCTGCCCTAGCCGCGCCATCTTCAGCATGTCGGGCCACTTCTGCTTGACGAACTCGGCGCGGATGCCGAGGTTGTCGAGGCAGCGCTTCCAGAGCTCCTCGAACTCGCGGTCCTGCTGGGTCGTGCCGGATCCGACGCGAAGCGCGAGCGGCTTGCCGTCGGGCAGCTCGCGGTAGCCGTCGCCGTTCCTGTCGACGTAGCCGAAGCGATCGAGCAACGCCTTCGCGGCCGCGGGATCGTACTTCAAGCGCCCGTCGTAGCTCGCGTCGTGCCCGCTCATGTTCGGTGGCACCACCTGCGTCGCCGGCAGTCCCTGGTTCTGCCGCAGCACGCGGATCTCTTCCTTCGCGTCGTAGCCGCTCGCGATCGCGCGCCGCAACGCGATCTTCTCCGGCGTGTAGCCGCCGACGACGGCGTCGTCCATGTTGAAGTACATGTACGAGATTGCCGGCTGGATGCCGCGCTCGAGGCGAATGCCGGCCTTCGCGAATTCGGGCTTCAGCTTGCCGTCGGCATCGAGCACGTTGTTCACGAGGTTCACCGGCACTGCCGCGAAGTCGAGCCGCTTCTGCTGGAAGGCGAGAAGCCGCGGCTGCGCCTCCTCGATGATGCTGATCTCGACGTTCGGCACGAGCGGCAAGCGCCGGCCCGCGAGGCCCTTGGCGAGCGCGCGGTCGGCGGCGGTCGACGGCGTCGGGTAGCGCTCGTCGCGATAGCCGGGATTGGCCTCGAGCACGATCCGCTGCGTGCGCCGCCAATCCTTCAGGCGATACGGACCGGTCCCGACCGGATTCGCCATCGCCCAGCCGTTGCCGTCGCGATAGGCCTCGATCGCCTCGCGGGCGACGGCCGACGTGGCCGTCGTCGTCAGGTTCGACAGAAGCTCGTAGTCGGCGAACACCAGCCTGAAGCGCAGCGTGTAGCGATCGATCGCCTGCAACCCCTCGATCGGCGTGTCGTAATCGAACTGCCCCGTCTGCCTGGCCTTCGCGACGATCGCGTCGGCGCCGACGAAGCGGCCGTCGACCATCTGCAGGGAGTTCGAGCGCATCTTCGGATCGAGGATGCGCTTGATCGCGTAGACGTAATCGGCCGCCGTCAATTCGCGCCGCCGGCCCTTGAAGGCGGGGTCTTCGGTGAAGTAGATCCCTTTGCGGACGTGGATCGTCCACGTCTTGCCCTCGTCGCCGATCTCGGGGAGCGCGGTCGCCGTGTTCGGCACGAGCCTGTAGGGGCGCGCGAGATAGTCGTAGCGATACAGCGGATCGAAGATCGCGCGGTTCACGTAGTTCGAGTACGCGTCGCCGACGGCCTGCGGGTCGAAGCCCGTTTCGGCGACGGCGAACGCGACGTGCAGCGTCTTCGTCGACGCGGGTGCCGCGGTTGCGAGCGAAGCCTGTACGGCGAAACCCGTCGCCGCCAGCACGAAAAGCGCGCGGCGAACGATGCGTGACCGGTTCATCGGACCCTCCCTGCGGCCGTCAGAGCGCGCGTGCGATTTGCGGCTCGATCGACTCGGGCGTGTCGTTCGGGGCGAATCGCGCGACGACGTTGCCGCCGCGGTCGACGAGGAACTTGGTGAAGTTCCACTTGATCGCCTCGGTGCCGAGCAGGCCCGGCTTCTCGTGCTTCAGGAACCGGTAGACGGGCGCGGCGGCGTCGCCGTTGACGTCCACCTTCGCGAACATCGGAAACGTGACGTCGTACTGAGTCTCGCAGAACGTCGCGATCTCCTGCTCGCTGCCCGGCTCCTGGCTGCCGAACTGGTTGCACGGGAAGCCGAGCACCTCGAGCCCGCGGTCGCGGAACTTGCGATACAGCGCCTCGAGTCCCTTGTACTGCGGCGTGAAGCCGCACTTGCTCGCGGTGTTGACGACCAGCAGCACCTTGCCGCGGTAGCGGTCGAGCGACACCGGCTCGCCCTTGATGTCGTTGACGGTGAAGTCGTAGAAGGTCGCCACGCTGTTCTCCTTCCGTGGGGTCGAACGGCCCATTATCGCGCGCTGCGGCGGGGCGTTGGCGAGCAGTTCGTGTCCGGCGGCCGGCGTAGCATCCGACCATGGCATCGCGGCAAAGTGCCGGCGTTCTCATGTTCCGCCGCTCCGCCTCGGGCCTCGAGGTGCTGCTCGTGCACCCGGGCGGCCCGTTCTGGGCGAGCAAGGACGACGGCGCATGGTCGATTCCGAAGGGCGAGTTCGATCCGGACGAGCCGCCGGCGGCGGCGGCCCGACGCGAATTCATCGAGGAGACCGGCGTCGATCCGGGCCCCGATCTGCTGCCGCTCGCGGTGATCGCGCAGTCACGCGCGAAGACCGTGCACGCGTTCGCCGTCGAGGGCGACCTCGACCCGGCAGCGATCGCAAGCAACGTGTTCGAAATCGAATGGCCGCCGCGCTCCGGGCGTCGGCAGGCCTTTCCCGAGATCGATCGCGCGCAATGGTTCGGCCTTACCGAAGCGCGGCGGAAGGTCGTCGCGGGGCAGCGGCCGATCCTGGACGCGCTGGCTGAGCGGTTCGGCAGGGATTGACGATCGCCGGTGTCCTACCCCCGCGGGCCCACCCGAAGTTTCGCAATGCCGTCAATCGTCCCTGACGCCGGCCAAGCGCAAGCCTTCGAGCAGCGCTGGATAGCCGGCGAGGTACGAGGCCGGATGCATCCACGCCTTGATCGCGCCGAGCGAATCGACCCCGGGCACGGCTTCGCGGAAGCTGGCGAGCGCGGCGGCGGCCCGCTCGCGCCGGCCGAGCTGCGCCTCGGCGGCAGCCCACGTGAGCGTGACGGTGCCCTTCTTCCGGTTGCGCAGATCCTGCGGGCTCATTTGCGCCGTGGCCTTCTGCGCGCGCTGCGCCGAGCGCTCGTAGTCGCCGAGTTCGTAGAGGCACGCCGCGGCGAACCCGTCACTGTCGGGATCGTCGCGCAACTCGAGTGCGCGCTCGACGGCGGCGAGTGCATCGCGAGGCTTCCCGAGCTTCAGAAGATCGTAGGCCTTGATGTCGAGCGCCTCGACGTGAGTCGGCTCCCTCGCGAGGACGTCGTCGACGATCACCAGCGACTCCTCGAACTGGCCGCGCAGCGCGTAGAGATTCGCTTTCAGTGCGAGGCCGGACACATCGCGCGGGTTGCGTTGCAGGTATTTTTCGAGTGCGGCTGCGCCGATCGCCTGCTGCTCGGCGACGTTGGTCGACCAGCCGTCGACGCAGTCGCAGAGGTTCACGTTCGCCATGAGAAACAGCGCGAGGTTGTCGTCGGGTGCAAGCGCGAGCGCGCGGCGCAGCAACTGGGTGGCCACCGTGTACGTGGCCTTCGGGTCCTGCTCGGGATGGCTTCCCCATTCGACGTACGCGCGAAACGCGAGGTCGCGCACGTCGAGCGCGGCGTCGGGCTTGCTGCGCGCGCGGTCGACCTCGACGCGCAGCGCCTGGTAGGTGAGCCAGCCGAGAATGTTCTCGAGATCCTCGGCATCGCGGGGCGACAGTGCGCCGGACTTGAGCGTCAACGATCGCGTCTCCAGCACGCGCTCGGTCGCGGCGTCGACGACGAAGAGCTCGACGACGTACCCGGCCGGTGCCCGCGAAACGTTGCCGCGCAGCAGGAAATGCACGTCGACCGCGCGGCCGATGTCGCGCAGCGACGCGTGCTGGGCGAGCGCCTGCCGGACGGCTGCGCGCGACGCGACCAGCGCCCACTTCGTGCGCGCCTCCTGACGCGCGCTCACTTCGCCGCCGATGACCGCCGCGACCTGCGCCGCCTCCGCGTCGCCGGCTGGCGCTTCGATGGGCAACACGGCGAAGGTCATGCGCCGGTCCTGCGCCGAATACGCTTCGATGCGGGTCGGGGCAGCGACCCGCTGAAACGCGACGAAAGCGCCGGCGGCGGCCACCAGCAGCAGCGCGACGGCGACGATCGTCCTTGTCGGCGGACGCGCGTGATGGGTGGGCTTCGGATGCAAAACGACCGCGCCGGCAGTCGGAGCATCGAGCGCAACGCGAAAGACCTCGACGGGACGCGCGATGTTCTTCACCTCACGCCGGCCCATGTCGTCGAACGCAAAGCTCAGCTTGTCGAGGACCTGATCACGCACGGCGCGGCTCACGCAAATACCGCCCGGCTCGGCGAGCGCCTCCAGGCGCGCCGCGACGTTCACGCCGTCGCCGAAGATGTCGCCCTCGTCGATGATGATGTCGCCGACGTTGATGCCGATGCGAAACGCGATCCGCTGCTCCGCGGGCACGCTGGCGTTTCGCTCGGCCATGCCGCGCTGGATGTCGACCGCGCAACGCACGGCGTCGACGACGCTCGGAAACTCGAGCAGCAGGCCGTCGCCGGTGGACTTGACGATGCGGCCGCCGTACTCGGCAATCTTCGGATCGATCAGCTCGCGTCGGTGCCCCTTGAGCGCAGCGAGCGTGCCGCTCTCGTCACGACCCATGAGCCGCGAATAGCCGACGACGTCGGCGGCGACGACCGCGGCCAGCCGACGACGGTCCCGCTCCATCCTCGCTCCCTCGCGGGCTGAAAAGGTGCACGCACTATAGGACCCGCCGCGCGGCTCGGCAATGGGACGCGCCGAAGCGCCGGAGCACTCCGCGGGCGGCCAACGCCCTATGCGAGCGCGATCTCGACGCGCCGGTTGCGCCGACCCTCGCTCTTGATCTTCAGGACACGAATGGCGCCGATCTCGCCGATGTTCGCGACGTGCGTTCCGCCGCACGGCTGCAGGTCGATCCCCGGGATCCGCAGAAGGCGCACACGCCCGCTGCCGCGCGGCGGCTGCACGCTCATCGTCTTCACGAGCTCGGGTCGCGCGTCGAGCTCGCTGTCGGTGATCCACACGGTCTCGGTCGGCGTCCCGCGCGCGATCAGCGCGTTCGTCTCGCGCTCGATGCGTGCGGCGTCGAGCAGGCTCATGTCGATGTCGAAGTCGAGCCGCGCCTTGTCGGGCGCGATGTTGCCGCCGGTGACGGGTGCGACGACGACGCACGACAGCACGTGCAGCGCGGTGTGCAGGCGCATCAACGCATAGCGGCGCGGCCAGTCGATGTCGAGCGTCAGCGGCTCGCCAACGTCGAGCCGCGGCGCGCCGTTTGCCAGCACGTGCAGCACGCTGTCGGGCACATCGCCCTTGCGCGTGTCCACGATGCCGATGCGCTCGCCACTGGCCCGGGTCAAGCCACCGGTGTCGCCCATTTGGCCGCCACCCTGCGGGTAGAAGAGCGTGCGGTCGAGCTCGACGCCGCGCTCATGCACGGCAACGACGCGCGCGGTTGCCGACCTCAGATACGCATCGTCCCTGAACAGACATTCGGTCGCCA
>DATIEN010000018.1:0-8918 GCA_035455705.1 Casimicrobiaceae bacterium
GATCGGCGCGACGAGGAACACCAGCACGAGCGCGGCGATCGTCGCGAACGCGAAGCGCACGACGCGTTGGGCGAAGGTCAGGTTGACGTCCGGGGTCACGCCATTCGCAGCTTGTCGAGTCCGATCATGCGGTTGTACACCGCGTAGAGCGCGAGCGTCGCGGCGAGCAGCATGATCGACAGCGCCGCCGCCATGCCCCAGTTGACCGTCCTGCTCGCGTAGAACGCGATGAAGTAGCTGATCATCTGGTCGTCCGCGCCACCGACGAGCGCCGGCGTGATGTAGTAGCCGAGCGCCTGGATGAAGACCATCAGGCATCCGGCGGCGATGCCCGGCAGCGTCTGCGGGAGATAGACGCGGCGGAACGCCATGAACGGCGGCGCGCCGAGCGAGGCCGCGGCTCGGAGGTACGAGGGCGCGATGCCCTTCATCACCGCATAGAGCGGCAGCACCATGAACGGAAGGAGCACGTGCACCATCGCGACGTACACGGCGAAGCGATTGAAGATCATCCGCAGCGGCTCGTGCACGATGCCGAGCGAGACGAGCAGGTTGTTGAGCACCCCGTTGCGCTGCAGCAGCACGACCCACGCGAGCGTGCGCACGAGCAGCGACGTCCAGAACGGCAGCAGGACGAGAAAGAGTAGAAGCGCGGCGCGCTGCGGCGGCTGGCGCGCGATGAACAGCGCGACCGGGTAGCCTAGGAGCAGGCACGCGAACGTCACGACGAACGCGATCCAGACGGTACGCCCGAGGACGTTGCGAAACACCGACTGCTCCGCGGGCACCGGCACGATCGCGTCGTTCGCGTCGCGGTGCAGGTCGAGCGCCGCCAGCAGGAAGAAATCGGTGACGGTTCCGCCGGCGCGGCGGATCGCCGCCCACGTCTCGCGCTCGCCCCATTTCGGATCGGCGGCGATGAGCGTCGCGCGCGGCGAGTCGATCCGGCCTTCGGCGACGCGGCGGCCGGTCGCGACGAGCAACGTGCGAAAGCCCGGCACGTCGTAGTTGAGCCTCGTCGCGGCGCTCGCCAGCGTTCCCGCTTCGCGCGCCGCGCGGAGGTCGGTCACCATCGCGCCGTATGCAGCGTCGGGCAGCAAGGCGCGCCCGTCCCAGTGGCGCAACTGCGCCGTAACATGCGGGAGGATGCGTGCGACGTCGGTGTCGACGAACGCGCGCGCGAGCATTGCGCCGATCGGCACGACGAAGCTCGCGAGCAGGAACGCGAACAGCGGCAGCACGAGCACCAGCGCCCGCCAGTGCTCGCGCCGCTCGCTCCGCCGCAGCGCCCGGCGCAGTTCGCGCGGAAGGGCTTGCGCCGATTGCAGCGGCGCGGCGAGGCTCGCCACGATCAGTCGCCCGCCGCGCGCCGCCTCATCGCGTCATTTCGCGACCCACGCGTTGAACCGCTCGTTCAGCCGGTCGAGATTCTCGAGCCAGAAACGGTCGTTGATCGGAAGCGCGCTGGCGATGTTCTGCGGAGCGGTGGCGAGATTGGGCAGGACGTCCTTGTCGATCAGTGCCGTCGAGGCCTTCGTCGTCGTGCCGTACGGGATCTTCGGCGGCAGGTTCTTCTGGTTCGCCGGATCGTTGACGAAGACGAGGTACTTCTCGGCGTCGGCCTTGTTCGGCGTGCCCTTCATGACCACCCACGAGTCGATCGTGTAAAGGTTGTTGGTCCAGACGATCTTGAAGTTGCGCTTGTCCTTCATGTTGGCGGCCGCGATGCGCCCGTTGTACGCGTCGGTCATCGCGACCTCGCCGGATGCGAGCAGCTGCGGCGGCTGCGAGCCCTTCTCCCACCAGACGAGGTTCGAGCGAAGCTCGTCCAACTTGCGGAACGCGCGATCGACGCCGCCGGGCGTGCCGAGCGTCGCGTAGACATCCTTCGGCGCCACGCCGTCGGCCATCAAGGCGATCTCGAGCGTCGTCTTCGGCCCCTTCCGCAGCGCCCGCTTGCCGGGCCACTTCTGCACGTTCCAGAAATCGGCCCACGACTTCGGCGCGTCGCCCTTGATCTTGTCGCCGTCGTAGGCGAGCACGAAGCTGTAGACGATCGCGCCGACGCCGCAATCGTTCACCGCATCGGCGATGTACTTGTCCTTGCCGCCGAGCTTGGTCCAGTCGAGCTTCTCGTAGAGCCCTTCCTCGCAACCGAGCAGAAGCTCCTCGGACTCGACCTGCACGACGTCCCAGTTGTTGTTGCCGCCCTGCACCTTCGCGCGGAGCGTCCCGACGCCGCCGTCCCAGCTTTCCTCGTTCATCTTGACGCCGGTCTTCTGCATGAACGGCTTGAAGTAGACCTCGCGCTGCGCGTCCTGGTAATCGCCGCCCCACGAAACGACCGTGAGATCGCGGGCGGATGCGGGCATGGCGAGCGCGGCAGCGCATAACGCGGCGGCCGCGATGTTCCATCGCTTGAAATGCATGGTGGCTCTCCTTCGTCTCAGGTTTCGACCTCGGCATCTTCCCGCGCGAATGCCCGGCAATGCTCGGGCAGCCATGCGAGCTCGACCGGCTCCCCGATCGTGGGCAGGCGGTGCAGCTCCTCGATGGGTCGCTTCACCGTGAAATCGTCGCTGCACGGCAGCGCGACGCGCGCCCGAACGTGATCGCCGAGATAGATCACTTCGCGCAGCCGTCCGGTGAGCCGGCAATGACCGTTGCCTCGCAGCGTATCCCCGGCCGCGATCTGCACGCGCTCGGGCCGCAACGAAACCATGACGCGAGCACCGGCGGGAAGCGGTGCAGCGAGCGACCCTTCGACGAGCGCATCGCCGGCGAGGCGCACCGTGCAGCGCCCGCCGTCGACGCCCTCGAGCTGCCCCTCGAGCCGATTGTTCTCGCCGATGAAGCGGGCGACGAATGCGTTCGCCGGCTGCTCGTAGATGCGATCGGGGCGATCGAGTTGCTGCACGCGCCCGCGATGGAACACGGCGATGCGGTCGGACATCGTGAGCGCCTCGTGCTGGTCGTGCGTCACGTAGATCATCGTCACGCCGAGCCGCTGGTGGAGACGCCGCACCTCGAGCTGCATCTGCTCGCGCAACTGCTTGTCGAGCGCGCCGAGCGGCTCGTCCATCAGCACGAGCGACGGCTCGAACACGAGCGCGCGCGCGACCGCCACGCGCTGTTGCTGTCCGCCCGAGAGCTGCGCCGGCCGCCGGGTGCCGTACCCGGGCAGCTGCACCATGTCGAGCGCGCGCTCGACGCGCCGCGCGATCTCGTCCGGCGGCATTCGGCGCACGCTCAGCGGAAACGCGATGTTCTCGGCGACGCTCATGTGCGGAAACAGCGCGTAGTTCTGGAAGACCATGCCGATGCCGCGCCGGTGCGGCGGAAGCTTCGCGAGCGGCCGGCCCTCGAGCAGGATCTCCCCGTCGGTCGGCACCTCGAAACCGGCGAGCATCATGAGCGTCGTCGTCTTGCCCGAGCCCGACGGTCCGAGCAGCGTCAGGAATTCGCCGCGCTCGATGGCGAGGTCGAGGCCGTCGACGACCCGCGTAACGCCATCGTAGGTCTTGACGACGCCAGCGAAGCGAACGATCGGATCGGGCATGGCCGCCTTCGCGCGAAACGCCTCTACGCGAAACCCCGCTCGCGTACCATCCGCGCCGTGTCGTCGAGCGCCTTGGCGAAGCCGGCGAGCATGTCGTCGATCTCGGCCTCGCTCGCGATCAGCGGCGGGCAGAACGCGATGATGTCGCCCGGCATGTTGCGCAGGATCACGCCGTGGTGTTGCGCGCGGCGCACGAGGTAGGCGCCCACGGCGGCCTTCGCGTCGAAGCTTTGTCGGGCTGCCTTGTCGCGGACCAGTTCGACGGCGCCGATGAGCCCGATGCCGCGCGCATCGCCGATCAGCGGGTGGTCGGCGAAGGCGCGAAGGCCGTCCTGCATGCGCGGCGCCACTTGACGCACGTGCCCGACGATGTCGCGCTCCTCGTAGATGCGCAGCGTCTCGAGCGCGACGGCGGCGGGTACAGGATGCGATGAATACGTGTAGCCGTGGCCGAAGATGCCGAGCTTGTCGCTTTGCGCCAGCAGGATTTCGTAGAGCGCGCCGGACACGAGGTTGGCCGAGATCGGCAGGTAACCCGCCGACAATGCCTTGGCTACCGTGACGATATCGGGCGCGAGCGAGAACGTCTGCGTCCCGAACATGTTGCCGGTCCGGCCGAAGCCGCAGATCACCTCGTCGACGACGAACAAAATATCGTACTTTCGAAGGATCGGCTGGATGCGCTCGAAATAGGTCGCCGGCGGCACGATCACGCCCCCGGCGCCCATCACGGGCTCGGCGAAGAACGCCGCGATCGTATCGGGGCCTTCGTGCAGGATCAGCGCCTCGAGATTGCCGGCGAGGCGCGCGGCGAACGCCTCCTCGGATTCGTCCGCTCGGGCGCCGCGGTAGTAATACGGGGCGTCCGTGTGCAGGAAGCCGGCGATCGGCAGGTCGAAGTCGGTGCGCGCGAAGGCGAGGCCCGTCAGGCTCGCCGCCGCCACCGTCATGCCGTGATACGCGCGCTCGCGCGCGATGACTTTCTTCTTGCGCGGCCGACCGAGCGCGTTGTTGACGTACCACGCGAGCTTCACGGCGGTGTCGTTCGCCTCGGAGCCCGAGTTGGCGAAGAGCACGCGCTTCATGCCGGCGGGCGCGATGCCGATCAGGCGTTCGGCGAGCTCCGCCGAGATCGCGGGAACCTTCCCCGCGAAGCTGTGATAGAACGGGAGCTCCAGCATCTGCCGGTACGCCGCCTCGGCGAGCCTGCGCTCCGAGAAACCCAGCGAGGCGCACCAGAGTCCCGACATGGCCTCGAGGTAACGGCGCCCTTCATCGTCGTAGACGTAGACGCCTTCGCCGCGGGTGATGACGAGCGGCCCTTCCGTCTGTACCTGCCGGAGGTTCGACGAAGGATGGAGGTGGTACGCGAGATCGCGGCGCGCAGCCGGGCTCGTGACGGACATGGGGTCTCGCGGTGGCCGAAATGCGACGATTGTTGGTGCACCGCGGTAGGCCGTCAAGCCGCAAACGTTCGACCGGGTGGCCGGGGACCTTCCGAACGCCGTTCCGACGAACGTCCGCGTTTACTTCGACGACAGCTCCCCGAGGTCGCCGAGCCAGCGCTGCGCGTCCTTCTGCAGCCACTCGCGCGCGACGGGATCGCCCTTCACCGTCGCGTCGAGGAACGCGATCGATACGACCTTGCCGTCCGCGAGCTCCATCTTCCAGTTGCCGGTCGGCGCTCGCAGTGCCGGCGACGCCTCGTCGGTATCCCCGCTTCCGCGAAAGCCCCGCCGCGCGCCGCGCGAGCCGCGCGAAGACGGCATGTCGCCGCGCTGCGCCGAGGCCGTATCCGGCACCTCGCGGCCGGAGATCAGCGAATGCGGCGCGCCGGGTAGAACGAGCAGGTACTTTTCGCCGTTCGGCATGTACTGGAACGGTGCGCGCCGCACGCTCGCCGACGTGACGAGTCCGTATGCGTCGGTGTCCTCGCCGCCCGTCACGCCGAGCACCGGCATTCGAATCTCACGAAAATCCCGTGCTTCGCCCATGCCGGAGAAATCGGCGTACGGACTGAGCGCGAGCACGGATTTCACCGACGCGGGCCAACGCGGCGAGCCCACGCCCTCGACGCGCTGCCCGGCGACGATCATCGCCGTCTGTGCGCCCAGGTCGAAACCGGCGACCGCGATCCTGCCCGTGTCGACGTGCGCGAAACGCGGTTCCGACGAACGCCGCGCGAGTTGATCGAACACGCCGGCGAGCAGCCGTGCGCGCCGCGCGAGCGATTGCGCGGAAAAGTGCGAACGCGCGATCGCCGAGAAGTCGCCGAGACGCGCCTGTCCCGACTTCCACACGTCCGCGCCTTCGCTCGCCGGCTGCACCGCGAGCACCGCATAGCCGGCCTCGGCCCATGCCTTGCGCCACGAGGGCGCCGACTCGGCCGTCTCCCCGAGACCCGGCAAGAACACCACCAGCGGATATCGCGAGTCACCGCTCGGCACGAGGAGCGACGCCTCGATCGGCTCGCCATCGACGGTCCACATCTCGCGCGCCGTCGTCGTCGCGTATGAATGGTCGGGGACGTAGCCGCGCTTGACGTGCCGCTCGACCTCGGCGTCGGTCGCCGCGTTGCCGCCCAAGCCACGCGGACCCGCACCGGCGCAGCCCGCCAGCGCGACGACGAGCACCCAAAGTCCTGCCGATCGTCGACCAGACGGCATGTCAAGGTGCCGAACGATGGATCGAGGCGCAGCGACGCTCGTATTGCGCCTCGAGCTTCTGTCGACGCTTCGAATCGTCCTTGCCGGCGGCGCCCTTCCCCGTGCGGCGCGAGTCGGCATCGAGCCGTCGCATTTCATCCTGCAGCTGCGCGCACACGGTCGCCGTGCCGAAGCCGGCGGTTCTGCTTTCGGGCACGTTCAGGGCGCCTGCGCCGCGCCCGCACGGCGCATCGCCATACGACGTGCGACCGCTCGAGTCCGTGCACCGGTACACCTCGCCGTGCCCAAGCGATGCGACGCCGAGCAGCGCGAGCGCGGCTGCGCAAGGAAGCCCACGTCGCACGATGCGACTCAATGGGTCCACGGCGGCGAAGCGTCGCTCGCGATCGCATAGCGAGCGATGGCCGCGCCCACCGTTGCGGCGGGAACGCTGCCTTGCCGCGCGAGCGCATCGAGCGCCGCCACCACGACGTGGTGGCGGTCGACCTCGAAGTACGCGCGCAATGCGCTTCGCGTGTCGCTGCGGCCGAAGCCGTCGGTGCCGAGTGCGACGAACGGAGCATCGACGTACTCCACGATCAGTTGCGGATACGCGCGAACGTAGTCGGTCGCCGCGACGACCGGCGCCGATCCTGCCAGGCAGCGCTCGACGTGGCTGGTCCTGCGGGCCTCGCCGGGATGCAGTCGATTGAAGCGGCGGATCTCGCGCGCCTCGCGCGCCAGCTCGGCGAAGCTCGTCACGCTCCACACTTCGCTTGCGACGCGCCAGTCGTCCTGCAGAAGCGCCGAGGCGGCGATGACTTCCCGCAGGATCGCCCCCGATCCGAGCAGGCGCACGGACGGTTGTCCGGCGACGCTCGCAAAGCGGTACATGCCGCGCAGGACGTCGCCCGCAACGCCTTGCGGCAACGACGGCTGCGCGTAGTTCTCGTTCATCACCGTGACGTAATAGAAGACGTCCTCGCCGCGCTCGATCATCTGCCGCGCGCCGTGGTCGACGATGACGGCGAGCTCGCAGGCGAACGCCGGGTCGTAGGCGCGGCAGTTCGGGATCGTCGCCGCGGCCACGTGGCTGCTGCCGTCCTGGTGCTGCAAGCCTTCGCCGCCGAGCGTCGTCCGTCCCGCCGTGCCGCCGAGCAGAAAGCCGCGCGCGCGCTGGTCCGCGGCCGCCCAGATCAGATCGCCGACGCGCTGGAACCCGAACATCGAGTAGTAGATGTAGAACGGCAGCATCGCGATGCCGTGCACGCTGTACGACGTCGCCGCCGCCACCCACGACGACAATGCACCGGCTTCCGTGATGCCTTCCTCGAGCAGCTGGCCATCCCTGGCCTCGCGGTAGCGCAGCATCGACGCGGCGTCCTCGGGCTCGTAGAGCTGACCGAGCGGCGAATAGATGCCGATCTGGCGGAAAAGGTTGGCCATGCCGAACGTACGCGCCTCGTCGGCGACGATCGGCACGATCCGCGGACCGAGCGCCGGATCCTTGAGCAGGTTAGTGATCATCCGCACGATCGCGGTCGTCGTCGACATTTCGTGTCCCGCCGCGTCGATCGCGAACCGCGCGTAGGATTCGAGCGGCGGTATCGCGATCGCGGGAGCCTGCGCACGGCGCGCCGGAACGGCGCCGCCGAGCGCCGCGCGTCGCCCCTCGAGGTAGGTTCGCTCGGGACTGCCCTCGGGCAACGCGAGAAACCGCATCCCGGCGAGATCGTCGTCGGCAAGCGGCAGGCGGAAGCGGTCGCGAAAGGCGCGAAGCGCATCGATGTCGAGCTTCTTCTGCTGATGCGACGTCATCCGCGACTCGCCGGCCCCGCCCATTCCGTAGCCCTTCTTCGTCTTCGCGAGTACGACGGTCGGCTGTCCCCGGTGCGCGCGGGCCGCGCGAAGTGCCGCGTAGAGCTTGCGGAAGTCGTGCCCGCCGCGCGTGAGCCCGTCGATCTCCTCGAGCGTCATGTGCGCGACGAGCGCGCGAAGCTCGGGATCGAGCCCGAAGAAGTGGCTCTGGTTGTAGGCGCCGTCGTTCGCGCCGAGGGTCTGGTACTGGCCGTCGACCGTCGCCGCGAACTGGCGCAGCAGTGCATGGTGGGCATCGCGTGCGAACAGCGGATCCCAGTCGGAGCCCCACAGCACCTTGATCACGTTCCAGCCGGCGCCGACGAACAGCGATTCGAGCTCCTGGATGATCTGGCCGTTGCCGCGCACGGGACCGTCGAGACGCTGCAGGTTGCAGTTGATGACGAACGTCAGGTTGTCGAGCGATTCGCGTGCCGCGAGCGTAAGCGCGCCAATCGATTCCGGCTCGTCCATCTCGCCGTCGCCGAACACGCCCCAGACGTGACGCTCGCCCATCGACGCGATGCCGCGATGCTGGAGGTAACGCATGAAGCGCGCGTGATAGATCGCGCTGATCGGCCCGATTCCCATCGAGCCCGTCGGGAACTGCCAGAACTGCGGCATCAGCCACGGATGCGGGTACGACGACAGGCCATCGCCGCCGACCTCCTGCCGATAGTTGGCGAGTTGCGCCTCGCTCAACCGTCCTTCGAGAAACGCGCGCGCGTAGACGCCGGGCGCCGAGTGCGGCTGGAAGAAAACGAGATCGCTGCCGTCGCTCGCAGCGGGCCCGCGAAAGAAATGATTGAAGCCGATTTCGAAGATCTCGGCGGCCGACGCATAGCTCGCGATGTGGC
>DATIEN010000019.1:0-13947 GCA_035455705.1 Casimicrobiaceae bacterium
GAAGTCGCGAACTCGCTCGACTCGGTCAAGGTGCTGATGAAGCCGTAGGGGTCCGATACCCATTTCGTTTTGGAAATTGGTGTCTGACCCCACAACGGGTTGATCCCGATCACGCAGGTGTCCAACGTCATCTACCAAGGAGGAGTCATGAACCGTTTGCGCCGTACGCTTCTCGCCTGTGTCGCGCCACTCGCACTCGCCGGCGCATTCGCGGCCACCGCGAATGCGGCCGATCAGCCGGGCAAGGGCATCACGATCAATATCGGCTACTTCCCGGTGGTCTCACCGGTGCCGATCATGCGCACGCAGCACATGCTCGAGGACAAGGGCTACACGGTGAACTGGGTGCCGATCAACCAGGGGCTGCCCGGCGCGGCGAGCGCGATCGCGGCCGGCAAGCTCGACATCGCGTGGGGCAACAGCATCTCGGCGGTCGTGATCTTCTCGCAATCGCCCGACGCGGCGCAGTTCGTCGGGCAGTCGTTCGTCAACGCGAACGTCACCGTCGTCGCGAAGAACAGCCCGATCCAGAGCGCGAAGGACATCGTGCACAAGAAGGTGGTCGTGAGCGGCATGAAGACCGCGTCGACGCTTTTCTTCCAGATCGGCCTCAAGAAGGCAGGCGTCGACCCGACGGCGAACGAATACTTCGTGTCGGGCACCGGTCCGGGCATGGTCGGCGTGCTCGACTCGGGCGGCGCCGAGGTCGTCGCCGGCTATGTGCCGTACGTCTCGGAAATGGTGCTGAAGGGCATCGGCCGCGTGCTCTTCAGCGGCTCCGACGCGATCGGGCGCCCGGCACCCGGTGATGGCTTCATCGCCAGCACGAAGTTCATCGACGAGCATCCGGACGCGGTCAAGGACGTGCTGCGCGCGCAGTTCGCCGCCACCGACTTCATCAAGAAGAATCCGGAGCAGGCGTACAAGCAGATGGCGGAATTCGCGAAGGTCGACGAGGCGTCGGTACGCTACTCGTTCGAGAAGAAGCTGATCGGCGTCGCCGACTCGTACGTGCCGGATGTCGAAGGCATCGTCGAGACCGAGAAGGTCGCGCAGGAGTTGGGCTTCGCGCCGCAGGGCGTCGACCTGCCGACGTTCACTCGCAAGTTCGAGAATACGCAGCTAGCGAAGGACGTGCTCGCGAAGCCGTAGCCTTCGAGGACATCGTCGCGTGGCAACGGCCGCGAAACCCGCCGCGGCGGCATCCGTGAAGGCATTGTCGCCGCGCGTGACGGCATGGCTGCTCGGCTGCGCGGGCGCGATCGTCGCGCTGGCCGTCTGGACGCTGCTGTCGCGGCTTCTCGCGCATGGCGGCGGCGTCATCAACCGGCTGCCTGCGCCGCCTGCCGTCGTGCGCCAGCTCGTCGCCTATGCGGGCAAGGATCTCGCGGGCGATCTGCTCGCGAGCCTGCACGTGTTTGCCGTCGGCTGGATCGTCGGCGCCGCGAGCGCCGCGCTGGTGGGGCTGGTGCTCGGCCGAAGCGACCGGTTGGGTCGCATCTTCCTGCCGATCGTCGAGGCGATCCGGCCCGTGTCGAGCATTGCGTGGGTGCCGCTCGCGATCGTCTGGTTCGGCTTCGGGCTCACGAGCAAGGTGTTCCTGGTCGCGCTCGCCGTGTTCCTCGTCGTGATCGTGTATGCGGTCGACGGGTCGCGCCGCGTGCCGCCCGATCTCGAGCGCACCGCGACGATGCTCGGCATGAACGCCCGTCAGCGCTTCACGAGCCTCGTTCTGCCCGGCACGCTGGCCGAGGTGCTGATCGGCTCGCGCGTCGCGCTCATGTCGGGCTGGGGCACCGTCATCGTCGCCGAGCTCGTCGCCGCCGATTCGGGTCTCGGCGCGCACCTGATCGCCGTCGAGCAAAGCTACGACGTGCCGGCGGTGATGGCGACGATGATCTGCTTCGCGGCCACCGGTTTCGCGATGAACGCCGCGTTCAGCTGGACCGAGCGGCGCATGCTGCCGTGGCGCCGCGATTCCGAACGCGAGGCCGCATGACCCGTTCCGCAAACCTTGTCGGACGCCACGTCGGGCTGCCGCTCGTCGGCGTCGCCTGCGTGCTCGCGCTCTGGCAGCTGACGCTTCTCGTCTATCGGCTGCCGCCGATCGTGCTTCCCTCTCCGCTCGCCGTCGCGAGGACGCTCGCGGATCTCGTGCAGACCGGCGCGTTCTGGCGCGACGTGGGCGTGAGCCTCTTCGAGTTCGTTGCCGGCTACGTGATCGGCGTCGCGCTCGGCACGTTCGTCGGCATGCTGATGGGCGAATGGCGGCATTTCCGGATGGCGGCGACGCCCATCGTCGAGTCGCTGCGCTTCGTCGTGCCGTTCGCCTGGATCCCGCTCACGATCCTGTGGTTCGGCACCAGTTACGTCGGCAAGATCCTGCTCGTCGCGTACGCGGTGTTCTTCGTGATGGTCGTCTCGACGGCGCGCGCCGTCGCGCAGGTCGAGCCGACGCTGTCGCGCGTCGGCACCATGCTCGGCATGTCGCGCTGGCGGCTCGCATGGCAGGTACATCTGCGCGCGGCGGCGCCGACGCTCGCGAGCGCGGCGCGCGCGGCCGCGGCGATCGGCTGGATCGCCGTCGTCGCCGCCGAATACATCGGCGCGAGCGCCGGGCTCGGCCTGATGATCACCAACGCCGCGACGTCGCTCGCGACGAGCGTCGTCATCGCCGGCATGATCGTCATCGGCGTCATCGGCGCGGCCGTGAGCGCCGGAGTCGGCGCGCTGTCGCAGCGTTGGCTCGACTACCGATGAGCGACATGCGCGACGCGCGCGTCGGCGAGGAGAACAGGAGCGGAGAAGGGCCGCCCCGAGCCGCGAGTTCCGCGCCCGCCGGGGGCAGCGCAGCGGCGAAGCCGCAAGCGTGGGGGAATTCCCTCCAGGGCGAGCTGGTCGTCGAGCACGTCTTCCATCGCTACGTCTCGGCGGGACGCGAGATCGACGTGCTGGACGACGTCTCGTTCCGCATCGACCCGGGGCACGTGGCCTGCGTCGTGGGTCCGTCCGGCTGCGGCAAGAGCACGCTGCTCGGGCTCGCCGCGGGCTTGCTGCATCCGTCGCGCGGCGAGCTGCGCTTCGACGGTGCACCGGTCGCGATCGGGCGCAACCGCCACCTCGGCATGGCGTTCCAGCAGCCGGGCCTGTTCCCGTGGATGTCCGTGCGCGAGAACGTGTCGATCGGGCTGCGGACGCGCGGGCAGAGCCGCCGCGACGCACGCCGCATCGCCGACGAATTTCTCGAGACCGTCGGGCTCGCCGACTTCAGCGACGCGTACCCGAGCCAGCTCTCCGGCGGCATGGCGCAGCGCGTGGGCATCGCCCGTGCGCTCGCGCTGCGCCCGCGCTTGCTGCTGCTCGACGAGCCGTTCGCGGCCGTCGACGCGTTCACGCGGCTCAAGCTGCAGCAGGAGTTCAAGGCGCTGCTTCGGCTCGAGCGCCCGACGGTGCTGTTCGTCACGCACGACGTTCCGGAGGCGATCGCGCTCGGCGACGTCATCGTCGTGATGTCGCAGCGGCCCGCTTCCGTTCAACGGATCATCCCCGTCGCGCGCGAGGATCGCGATCGCGCAAGCCCGGCCTATGCCCGAAAGCTCGCCGAGACGCTCGCATGCCTCGGCGTCACCAGCGACACCCAGGACTGAAAGAGGAAGATGACCGACTACGTCATCGGCGTCGACATCGGCACCCAGAGCACGAAGGCGCTTCTGACCGATGCGCGCGGCCGCATCGTCGCGCAGCACGTCAAGGGCTACCGGCCGGATACGCCGCGTCCGATGTGGGCCGAGCAGTGGCCCGACGTCTGGCTCGCCGCGGTCGACGAATGCATCGCCGGTTGCGTCGCGACGGCCGCGCGCGAAGTCGAGGGTTTCTCCCCGGGGGCGGTGCGCGCCATCGCGATCGACAGCCTGTACGGCGGCTCCGGGATTCCGGTCGACGACGACGTGAAGCCGCTGCATCCGTGCCTGATCTGGATGGACCGGCGCGCGACACCGCAGGTCGACACGATCCGCGCCACGATGGATCTCTCGCGTCTGGCGGCGATCACCGGCAACGGCGTCGACAGCTACTACGGCTACACGAAGATGCTGTGGCTGCGCGACAACCGGCCCGACGTATTCGGCAGGACGCGCTGGTTCCTGCCGCCGAACGCGTTCGTGATCCACGCGATGACCGGCCAGATCGCAGTGGACCGCTCGTCGGCGGGCAACATCGGCGGCGTTTACGACGTTGCCGCCGGCCGCTGGTCGAGCGAGATGCTCGACGCGCTCGGCATTCCGGCGCGGATGATGCCGGAACGGCTCGTCGCTTCGAGCGACGTCGTCGGCGGCCTCACGCGGGGAGCGGCCGAGCGGCTCGGCCTGCCGGAGCGAACCCCCGTCGTCGGTGGCGGCGTCGATGCCGCGGTCGCGACGCTCGCCGCCGGCGTCACGCGTCCGGGCCAACACGTCGCGATGATCGGCACGAGCATGTGCTGGGGATATGTCACGCGCAACGTCGATCCGCACCGCGGCCTCGTCAGCATGCCGCACGTGTTCGGCGACCCGCACGACATGTACGTGTTCGGCGGCGCGATCACCGCCGGCTCGGCGGTGACGTGGTTTCGCGAGCAGTTCTGCCGGGACGAGACGAATGCCGCGATCGCGCGCGGCGTCGACGTGCACGACCTCCTCGATGCTGCCGCACGCGAAGTGCCGGCGGGCGCCGAAGGCGTGCTCTTCCTGCCCTACCTGATGGGCGAGCGCAGCCCGATCTGGGATGGCAGGGCGAGCGGTGCGTTCGCAGGACTCACGCTCTATCACCGGCGCGAGCACTTGTACCGCGCGGTCCTCGAAGGCGTCACGTTCGCGCTGATGCACAACATCGAGGCGGGAGCGGCCGGCGCCGATGCGCTCGACGACGACCTGATCGTCGTCGGCGGAGCCGCGCATTCGGACCTCTGGATGCAGATCATTGCCGACGTCACCGGCCGGCGCGTCCTGACGATCGAGCAGGACGTCGAGGCCGCGATGGGTGCCGCCATCCTCGCCGCATACGGCGCGGGCCTCGCGAGCGACGACGACGTGCGCCGCGGCTGGGTGACGCTCACGCCGCGCGCGGCGCCGAACCCGGCGACGACCGAGCGTTACGCGCGTGCTTTCGCGACGTACAAGTCGCTCTATCCTGCGCTGCGAGCCGCCATGCACGACCTGGACGCGCAGCGCGCAGCCACGGCGTAACGCGCGCTTCCCACTGCAGGTCGACCGAGGTCCTCACGTGTCGAGATCGACCACGCCGCGGCTTGCCGCCGCCTGCGCGATCGCCTCGACCACGCGCAGATTCCGCAAGCCATCCCGCGCCGAAACCAGCGGCGCCGCCTCGCCGCGGATCACGGCAACGAAGTGCGCGATCTGCAACGCGAGCGGATCGCGGCGCTCGAACGGCACCGAGTACGTCGTGAACGGCCGGAACCACGAGCGCTCGCCGGCATTGTCGTAGCAGCGCACGCGCATCGTCGGCACGCCGAGCGAGCCCTGCGTGCCGATGACCGTGTAGCAATCCTCGTCGGGATGCGCCGCGTACGCCTTGTTCTCCTGCGCCGTCTGCTCCCAGCTCTTCGCCGATGCGCCCGTGTCGGACAGCAGGAACGTACCGAGCGCGCCGTTCGCGAACTCGAGCCCGATCGACACGGTGTCCTCGACGGCGAAGCCCCGCGTCGCGTTCGACGCGAACGCCTGCACCGCGACGATCTCGCCCACGATGCACCGCAAGTTCGCGACCTCGTGAATCATGTTGATCAGGATCGGCCCGCCGCCTCGCGCGCGTCGCCACGCCGCCTCGTCGAAGTATTCATCGGGCTTGTAGAACACGGCGCTGCCGATCACACCGACGATGCGGCCCAGTGCACCGGAAGCGACGACGTCGCGGGCCGCCCTGACGATCGGGCTGTGCAGCCGGTGATGCCCGACGAGCACGGGAACGCGCCCGCGCTCGGCCGCCTCGCAGATAGCGATTGCGTCGGCTACCGTGTGGGCGAGCGGCTTCTCGACGAACGTCGGAATGCCGGCCGCGATGCACTCGAGCGCCTGCGGTGCGTGCAAGGCGTTCGGCGTCGCGATCAGGATGCCATCCGGCCGTTCGTGCGCAAGAAGCGCCCCGAGCGAAGCGTAGCGCGGCACACCCGCATTGCCGGCGATCGCATCGGCCGCCGGCGATACGTCGATGATCGCGCAAAGCAGCGCATCGCGGTTCGCGGCGATTTCCTCGACGTGCCGCGCGCCGATCGCACCGGCCCCGACCACGGCAAGGCGAACGCGTTTCATCGTCGCTCGGGAAAGGATCGGACTGCGGCGAATCGTTCGGCGCCGATTTCCGCATCGCGAAGTCCGACGACGAGGCGAACATCACGAAGCTGCTCACGCGCTGCCGGGGAACGAGCGACGCCGCGTGCACGACGCTTACCGTGCCCGCGTCGTTCTCGATTCCGAACGCCACCACGAAGCACCGCTTTTCGGTGTTTCTGCATCATCCGGACTACGTTCGCTGCGACGTCGTCGGCCCGAATGCGGCCAACCTCGAGATCCAGTTGCTCGCGCCCGCTCCGGCGCGCCAGCCTGTCGGTCCCGTCGTCGCCGGCGGCAACGACCAGAGCGGCTTCTACTACGAGACCGGACCGCGGAATGCCGTCGTCAACAGCAACGGCTTCCAGACGTTCTGGAACCTCGAGGTCGGGCCGCGCGAAGGGGGCGGCGCGCCGGCGGGCTTCCCGGTCGATTACGGTGTCAAGTGCCTGTCCGGATCGGGGATGCACCTGGGCGGCGGCACGACGCCCGTGGCCGACGACTTCTGAGTCGCGACACCGGGCGACGAGGTGCGCCTCGTCGTCCGGCTGCGTCTTGCTGGCCGTCGATCCTTGCGCGGCTCCAATCACGCGGTTCAATCGCCCGACTCGGCCTCCGTGGCGCTCGCATCCGGCGAGCACGATCGGCGCCGCTCGAGGTCGCCGGCGAGATGCGCGAGAAGGTCGTCGATGGTGACCGGCTTCACGAAATGCCGGTCGAACCCGGCCTCGCGCGTGCGGCCGCGATCGCGCGCCTCTCCCCATCCGGTGAGCGCGTAGAGCACGAGTTTTCGTGCCCACGCGCGCTTGCGCAGCATCCGCGCCGCGGCCAATCCGTCGACCTGCGGCATCCGGATGTCGAGAATCACCACGTCGGGCCGCAGCCTGTCGGCGCTCGCGATCGTTTCGTCGCCGTCGTTCGCCGTATGCGTCTCGTGCCCGAGCAGCTCGAGCAGCGACGCGAGCGTCGCCGCGGAGTCTCGGTCGTCGTCGGCAATCAGGATGCGTACGGCCTGCGTCTGCTGCGCCTGCGCGTCGGCCGTCGTCGCTTCGCCGGCTGGTACGTCGCAGAGCGGCAACTCGACCACGAAGGTGCTGCCGCACCCCGGTCCGTCGCTCTGCGCACGAATGCGTCCGCCGTGAAGCTCGACCAGGCGGCGAGCGACCGCCAGCCCGAGACCCAGGCCTTCGGGAAAATGCGATGCGTCCGTCGAGGCCTGCACATACGGCTCGAAGATGTGCTCGAGTTGCTCCGGCGCGACGCCGATGCCGTCGTCGATCACGCTGATCCGCGCGACCGGCGTCGCATCGTGCGCAATGCGCTCGGCGCGGACCTCGACGTGGCCTCCCTTCCCCGTGAACTTCGACGCATTGAGCAGCAGGTTCGTCAGCACCTGTGCGATCCGCACGGAATCGGCGTCGATGTAGAGCGGCTCGTCGGGCAGTCTCACCTGGACCGTCTGCCCCTTCGTCGTGAGGTTCTGCACGACGGCGCCGACGGCGTCGTCGATCGCCCTTTTGACGAGCACCGGCTTGCGCTGCAGAACCATCTTGCCTTCGTTCAGCCGATGAACGTCGAGCAGGTCGTCGACGAGGCGCACCAGCGTCTCGCTCTGGCGCTCGATCACGCCGAGCGCATCGCGCTCGCCGGGGCGGAGGGTGCGACCCAGGATGGCCGCGGCATTGCGGATCGCACCCAGCGGATTGCGCAGCTCGTGCGCGAGCACCGCCAGGAAGTGGTCGTTGCGCCGCGCGCGGTCCTGGATCGCGCGATGGCGCTCACGCTCGCTCAGGTCCTCGAGGATCAGCGTCTTCGCCTCGATGCCGTCGATCCGCTCGAGCGCGACGCGTACGGGCAGAAGCGACCCGTCGGCGCGGATCAGCGTGAACTCGACCGGCGTTGGCCGTTCGTCGTCGTTCATCAGCATCGCGTCGATCGCGGGCGTGCCGAGCACGGCGCGCAGCCGCCGACCCAGGATCTTCTCGCGCGGCGCGCCCACCATCGTCGCAAACCGTTCGTT
This sequence comes from Casimicrobiaceae bacterium, assembly GCA_035455705.1. Taxonomy (GTDB): domain Bacteria; phylum Pseudomonadota; class Gammaproteobacteria; order Burkholderiales; family Casimicrobiaceae; genus VBCG01. The sequence goes on from DATIEN010000019.1 coordinate 8,344, forward strand.
CGCGTAGAGCACGTCGCCGGCGGCCGAGACCGTCGCCGCGCCTTCCTGCATCCGATCGACGAGCGCCTGGTACGGGCGGTGTGCATCGGCGAGCAGCATCACGCGCTCGCCGCCCACGACCACGCCGTCGATGTTGCCGCTCGCGAGCGCCGCTAGCGTGCGCGCCGCGTCGTCGCGATCGCGGGATTCCTTTTCGTCGATCAACAGCGACGTGTAGTCGTTGCTGACGGTCATCGTCGTCACGCGAACGTCGATCGCGCCTCGCATGCCCGCGAGCACGACGCGAAGCGACGATTCCGGCTCGCTTGCCGCCAGGAAGCGGCGGAATGCCGGCCGGCTTTCGGGGGCAACGACATCGAGCATCGATGTCGAGAAGAGCCGGTCGAGCGGATAGCCGACCGCTTCGGCGAAGCGGCGATTGGCGTAAAGAATCTCCGCTTGGCGCGACACGGTCACGATGCCGTGCGGCAGATGCTCGATCAGCGTGCGCGGCGCCAAGGTGGCGTCGTCGAGCAGCACCACGCGCTCCGCATCCTCGCCGACGACGAACCCGTCGACCTGTGCAGCGACGATTGCCCGGCGCATCTCCTCGGCACTGTCGAGGCGCTCGCGCAGGCGCTCGATCTCTTCGTCCAGCCTGCCCTGTGGATCGGCGGTCATCACGCGAGCGGCGCCCTATGAGGAACGCGGACGAACCTGAAGTCCGACGAGCGTGCGTTCGGTGTCCGACAGGTCGCCGATGATCTTGCGCAGCGGTTGCGGCAGCTTGCGTACGAGCGTCGGGATCGCGATGATCTGGTCTTCCTTGGCGAGTCGCGGGTTGCGCAGCAGGTCGATCACCTCGATCTGGTAGCGGCCCGGCATGTGCTCTTCGCAGATGCGCTTCAGGTTGTTGAACGCGCGTACGGATTTCGGGGTGTGCCCCGCCGTGTAGAGGCGAAGCTCCCACTGCTCGCCGGCCATCGCGAGTTTGCCTTCGTCCGCTTCGGACGCCGGGCGCCCATTGTTGCCACCTTCACTGATCATGCCGGATTCCCGCCGCTGCGCCGTAGCACCGCGGCCTGCTCGTCCTGCTCGATTGTATTCGTTGCCGACGCATACCGACGCGCCTCGTGCCCGATTTCGTCGTCGAGCGCGTTCGCTTCGTGTCGCAGCGCCTCGATCTGCGCCTGCAGCATCGCGCGGCGCGACGCGAGCTCGCGCTGGCGCCGCTGCTGCTCCTGCTCGCGCGCGACCGCGTCGGCTCTCGCGCGCGCCTCCTGGGAGGCGCGCAGCGAACCGGTCAGCACACCGTCGGGTCCCGCGTAAACGTCGAGCAGGTCGATGCCGTGCGACGTGATCACGAACTCGCGAATCTGGTTGGAATGGCGCATGCCGCGGGACTTGATCACGTACAGGCCGCGATTGCGCTCGCCGCCCGCCTCGATGTCGCGCAGCACGAGCCACGTGTCGATCAGCGAGGACACGCCGACGTCGGTCGCCTCGAGTGCCTTGCCGCCGGTCGTCAGGTTCACGAACAACGCCGTGATGCCTTCGGACTTGAGGTAATCCATCAGCCGCAACAGCATCGCGGACGCGTCGAGGGTATGCACGCCGAGGTTGCTGATCGGATCGACGATGACGACCGACGGGCGGACGTCCATGACCAGGCGATGGATCTGCGCAAGATGCATCTCGAGCCCGTACAGCGAGGGTCGCGACGCCTCGATCCGAAGAAGCCCGCTTCGGAAGTGCGCCGCGAGATCGATGCCGACGGAGCGCATGTTCCGCGCGATCTGTTCGCGCGACTCCTCGAACGCAAGGAACAGGCACGCCTCGCCGCGCCGGCACGTGGCGTCCGCGAAATGCGCGGCAATCGTCGACTTCCCGGACCCCGCCGTGCCCGTCACGAGGATCGACGAGCCGCGATAGAAGCCGCCACCCAGCATCGAATCGAGGCGCGCGATGCCGGTGGGAACCCGTTCGTCGCTGACGCGATGGTCGAGGCCCACCGACGTGACCGGCAGCACGGAAATGCCGTGCGCATCGATCAGGAACGGATATTCGTTCGTGCCGTGGCTCGTGCCGCGGTACTTGACGATGCGCAGGCGCCGTGTGGAGATCTGGTCACGGACGCGGTGATCGAGCAGGATCACGCAGTCGGAGACGTACTCCTCGAGCCCCTGCCGCGTCAGCGTCCCGTCGCCGCGCTCGCCGGTGATCACCACCGTGAGGTCGCGGTCCTTCAGCCACCGGAACAGTCGTCGGAGCTCCGAGCGCAGCAGCGCCATGTTCGTGAAGCCGCCGAACAGCGACTCGATCGTGTCGAGCACGACGCGCTTTGCACCGACCGACTCGACGGCCAGTGCAAGCCGCACGAACAGGCCCTCGAGATCGTATTCGCCGGCCTCCTCGATCTCGCGCGCATCGACGTGTACGAAGTCGAACGCGAGCTTGCGCTGCGCGACGAGGGCTTCGACGTCGAAGCCGAGCGAGCGCACGTTCTGCGCGAGCTCCTCCTCGGACTCCTCGAACGTCACGTAGACGCCCGGCTCACCGAACTGCAACGCGCCGCGCACGAGGAACTCCATCGCGAGCAGCGTCTTGCCGCAGCCGGGGCCGCCGCACACGAGCGTCGGACGCCCGCGCGGCAGTCCGCCGAGCGTGAGTTCGTCGAGGCCGGTGATGCCCGTGGCGGCCTTCGGCAGCGCGCTTGCGGGCGCGGCACTGGCCTCGCCTGGCGGCAACGGGGCCGCATGTGCAGGGGCGAGCTCGTTCATGGCGCTAATGTCCGACAGCGGGAGTGCAATTCTAACCGACCGCTCCGCTCGAGCGGTCCTGTGACGGGCGCTCGCCGGGGATGCGCCGACGGCAGCTCACGCCGGCGCCTGCTGCAGCGAGTGAAGCCGCGCGCGAAGGCCGTCGACCTCCTGCCGCAGCGCGACGAACGCTGCGCGCTCGTAACCGACCGCCGCTCGCTGCGCGAACTCGCGGAGCATGTCGCACTCGTCGTCGTCGATGTCGCTTCCGTTCGCATGCGGGCCGAGCAGCAGGATCGCGACCGCGCCGAGCGAATCGCTGTAGACCGGCACGGCGAGGCACGGCGCGCGAAGGTTCGCGTCGTGCTCCGGCGCGTCCCAGTCGTCGCGGGGCAGGCGCGCGATGCGCCGCGTTTCCACCGTGTGCAGGATCGCGTCGTCGCGCTCGGGCACGAGCGTGCGCGCATCGGAGCCCGTCCAGTTGGTCGCGAACACGCGGTCGAACACGCCGTCGCGATGCCGGAATGCGGCGCCGGACGCGAGCGCGAGCGCATGCACCGGCGTAGTGACGAGCAGGCGATCGATCGTCTCGCCGTCCGCGTGCTGCATGGCGGCGCCCGCTTCCACCAGTTGCCGGCGTGTCGCGTGGAAGCGCCGGTTGAGTACGCGATCGACGAGCCCGACGCCGAGCTCGTGCAGGCGCTGGAGCAGCAACAGCGCAATCGGCGCGACGATCAGGATCCAGACCCATTCGGGGATCGGGAACGCGTCCTGGTAATGCGAAAGCAGCTCGTGCAGGTTGACGATCGGAATGCCGACGGCGAGCGAGAGCGCGGTCAGTATCGTGCCGTGCCGCAGCGGAACCGACACGCTGATGACCCGCCGGTGGGTAACGGCAACCGAGACGAAATAACCGATCACGCCGTTCAGCAGATAGAGCAATCCGACGACGATGTTGGCAGGCGACAGCCCGATCGCATGCAGCGGAAGCGACGTCGATTGCGCGAGCTCCGCGAAGATGAAGGCCGGCAGCCCGATCGCGCAACCCCAGACGACCCACGTCATACGCTGGCGGTCGAGTGCGGGCAGTCGCCGACGGCGGGCGAGCAGGATCACGACGACGGCCGCGTCGACGACGTAACCCGTCAGGAACGCGGCCGACGCGAGCGTTTCGGTCTGCTCGCCGAACGCATTGCTGAAGGCCGCGAGCAGCAGCGCGCCGATGATGGCGCCGACAGCAACTGCCGACCATTCGGCGCGTCGGAGCGGCACGCTCGGCGCATCGAAGGGAAAGCGCATTGCGAACACGAGCAGCCCCGCATAGGCCGCACCACGGGCGCAAGCTTCCGCCACCTCCTGCGCGATGATCGCCGCCGGCCAGGGCTGCAGCAGCGCGTAATACGTGTAAGTCTGCCCCGGATTGAACCAGATCGCGTAGAAGAAGAAGCCCCAGGTCATGCGTCCGGGATGGAGCCACACGAGCCGCGCGGCGGCCAGGATGACGAGGATGCCGACGGTCGTGTTCACGAGGAGCATGACGCGGTCGGCGTAGCCGCGCGCCGTGCGCACCGCGTGCATCTCGACGAGCCGCGCGGCGCCACCGTTTGCCGGCCGGATCACGAGCGAGATGCTCGCCCCGGGGCGCACGAGTTGCAAGCCGCCCAGTCCTCCGATCACCGAGAGCAGGTTCTGGCAGCGTGGGGATGCGAGCGGCAGGCAACGCATCGCCTGCAGGTCGACGCGATCGCCGGCGACGATGCCCGCACGCACCGCCGGCGAGTCGGCCGGTGCGACGAAGCCGCCGGCCGTCTCGACGACGACGCCGTCGTTGTCGACGACAAGCCCGAACGTGCCGAGCGATCCGAACACGCGATAGGCGTCCGGCGCGATCATCCCGATCGCCCATGCGGAGAGCAGGATCAGTGCGAGGCGCGCCGCGTCGAGGCGGGGCCATGCGAAGCCCACCGTGTGCGCGCTGGCGGAAGGCGCAGCGGCGGAAACCGTTTCGGGCGGCATGTCTGCCTGGCTTCGCCGGGCTATGCGCGCGCCGCGATCACTCCCCGACCGGCGGCGCGGTCGACTCGCGCGGCTGCGCCTCGTGAGCGGCATGCACGACGCGGTCGGTGATCGGATTGCCGGCGAGGTAGCCGACGACCATCAGCCCGTAGACGTACAGCGCTGAGCTCGCCGTCGCTGCCGAAGGCGGTGTCGTCGGGCAGCTTGATGTCGAGCACGAGCAACGTCATCGCGACGGCGAAGATGCCGTCGACGAGAGCTTCGAGGCGGTGCTTGCTCAGGGCTCTCATGGGGCGCGCGAGCCCGATCTTCTCATGGCGGAGCCGCGCCCGCCACGGGCGCCCCGGACGCTCGTCGCTACCCGCCCTTCTTCACGCTGCGCACGCGCAGCGTCGGCATCGCGGCGATCACCTTCGCGCCGGCGACGCAGTCGACGAAGTAGCGCTGGCGTCCCTCGATCTCCTCCTCGACGAGGCCGTGGATGTCCGTGTCGAAGCCGGGAAAGCGCTCGTTGAAGTCGCGCGCGAACTGCAGGTACTTGACGATCTGCCGGTTGAAGCGTTCGCCCGGAATCAGCAGCGGGATGCCGGGCGGATAAGGCGTCAGCAGCACGCTCGTCACGCGCCCCTCGAGGTCGTCGATCTCGACGCGCTCGATCTCGCGGTGCGCCATCCGGGCGAACGCGTCGGCCGGCTTCATCGCGGGCTCCAGGTTCGACAGGTACATCTCGGTGGTGAGGCGGCCGATGTCGTTCGCGCGATAGATGCCGTGGATGCTGTCGCAAAGGTCGCGCAGGCCGATCTTCTCGTAGCGCGGATGCACCTGCACGAACTCGGGCAGCACGCGCCAC
>DATIEN010000020.1:0-8577 GCA_035455705.1 Casimicrobiaceae bacterium
AGCAGCGAACAGGGTGTGCGATGCGGGGTCACGCAAAACTCCCGCACTCGTGATCTTGAAAAAACAAGCGCCTGCCGCGGTCGCGGCAAGCGCTTGATTGGCTGCTGAAATTTGGCGCGCCCGGCAGGATTCGAACCCACGACCCCCTGGTTCGTAGCCAGGTACTCTATCCAACTGAGCTACGGGCGCGAAGCTGCAATCTTATCACGCGAAGGCGAGCCGCCGGCGCAGTTGGCAGAGCAACGAACAACGTAGTCGCCTTCCCCGACGACGACCGGTGCCGACGATCGTCAGTGTTCCGGCGGCTCGTCCGCCTTGGTGCGATGGACCGTTCCGTCGGGATGCTCGGGAGGGCTGTACAGTGTGTAAAGCCGCAGCGACTGCGTTCGCGACGTGTTGATCACGTTGTGCTCGACGCCGGCCGGGATCACGAACGCGGAGCCATCGCCGATCGCGTGAGCCTCACTTCCCAGCACGACGGAGCCGGTTCCCGCCTCGATGCGGATGAACTGGTCGTGCTCGACATGGATTTCCTTGCCGATCTCCTCGCCCGGCCGAAGCGTCATCAGGACGAGCTGAAGATGGCGTGCGGTGAAGACGACACGGCGATAGTCGTCGTTCGCGAGCGTGTCCTTCTCGATGTTGGTCACGTAGCCTGCCATGAGCACCTCCTGCGCGAAAGCGTTCAGTCTACCGAACCGGCGCTCGCCGCCGCGACCGCACGAAACAGCGCTGCATACGCGCGCGCCGGGTCGCGCCAGCTTACGTCGCTGCGCATTGACCGGCGCTGCATCGCTCGCCACCGCGCACGCGTGCGCCACAACGCGCACGTGCGTTCGATCGCCCATGCAAGCATGTCGCTCGACACCGGCGCGAACAGCACGCCGGTGCCGGCGCGTGCGGCGAGAGCCATCTCGTTGGCGTCGACGATCGTGTCGGCGAGTCCTCCGACACGCGCCGCCACCGGCACGACGCCGTAACGCATCGCGATCATTTGCGCGAGGCCGCACGGCTCGAAGCGCGACGGCATGAGCAGCGCGTCGGCGCCTCCGTACAGCCGGTGGGCAAGCGATTCCTCGAACCCGATCTCGACGGCGACGCGACCGCGATGAACGTCTGCCACAGCCTCGAAGCGTCGCTCGAGCTCTCTATCGCCCGTTCCCAGCACGGCGAGCTGCGCACCATGGCGCAGCAAGACCGGCAGCGTGTCGAGCACGAGGTCGGAGCCCTTCTGCGCCGTGAGGCGGCTCACCACGACGAACAGCAATGCATCCGGATCGACGTCGAGCCCAAGCCGGCGTTGCAGCGACGACTTGTTCTCGCTTCGGGCCTCGAGACTCGTCGCGTCGTACCGGGCGGCGAGATGCGCATCGTGCCGCGGATCCCAGACTGTTTCGTCGATGCCATTGCGAATCCCGACCAGCGCATCCGAACGCTTGCGCAGCAGCCCGTCGAGTCCCATGCCGCCTTCGGGCGTCCGGATCTCCGCTGCATACGTGGGCGACACGGTCGTCACCGCATCGGCGTACGCGATGCCCGCCTTGAGGTAGCTCACGTCGCCGTAGTATTCGACCCCGTCGATGCCGAATGCATCGCTCGGCAACCCGAGCGATGCAAAGACCGACGCCTGAAAGAGCCCTTGGAAGGCCAGGTTGTGAATCGTCGTCACGCTCGCCGGACGCGGCCGCGGCATGAAGTGCACGTATGCCGGTGCAAGGCCGGCCTGCCAGTCGTGCGCGTGCACGACCCTCGGCATGAAATCGCCGGCGCCGTCGGCTGCGATCGCTGCCGCGGCTTGCGCGAGCGCGGCGAACCGCTGCGCGTTGTCGGGCCACGGCTTGCCATCGATTCCGAGGTACAGATTGCCGGGCCGGTCGAAGAGATGCGGTGCGTCGAGCACCAACAGATCGAGGTCGGCTGCGCGCGCGCTCATGAGCTGCGCCGGGACACCCTGCAGGGCGTGGAAATGACGAAGAACCACCCGCTCGTCGAGCACGCGCAGCACGTCGCGGTAGCCGGGGACGAGCGTACGCACGTCGATGCCCTCGGACGCGAGCGCGCGCGGCAACGCGCCGACGACGTCGCCGAGCCCCCCGGTCTTCACGACCGGGTAGGCTTCCGATGCAACGGCGAGTACGGGAAGCGTCAACGAACGCCGAGGCGGTCGATCATCGGTTGCGTCACGAGCGTGACGCCGCCTTCGCTGCGGCGGAAGCGTGCCTCATCCTGCTCGGGGTCCTCGCCGACGACGAGACCTTCCGGGATCCGCACGCCGCGATCGACGATGACGCGCGCGAGCCGCGCTCCGCGCTGCACGTCCACGTAGGGAAGCACGACGCTGTCTTCGATCCGCGCACCGGGCCGGACCAGCGTGCCCGTCGAGATGAGCGAGCGGCGCACCGTTGCGCCGCAAACGATGCAGCCGCCGGAGATGAGGGAGCCTGTCGCCCTGCCTTCGCGGCCCTCCTCGTCCTCGACGAACTTGGCCGGTGGCGTGATCTCGCTGTACGTCCAGATCGGCCAGTCGCGGTCGTACAGGTCGAGCTCGGGCATCACGCCGGTCAGGTCGATGTTGGCCGACCAGTACGCGTCGAGCGTCCCGACGTCGCGCCAGTACGCTGGCGCAGTGGGACTCGAGCGCACGCAGGATCGCGCGAAGCGGTGGGCGTAGGCGCGGCCGTTGGCCACGAGCCACGGAATGATGTCGTGGCCGAAGTCGCGCGTCGAAGCGCGATCGGCCGCGTCGCGGCGAAGCTGCTCGTTGAGCTGCTGCCTGCGAAACGCGTAGATGCCCATGCTCGCGAGCGCGTAGCCGGGCCGATCGGGCATCTCGGGCGGATGCGCCGACTTCTCGACGAACCCGACGATCCGGTCCTCGCCATCCACCGACATGACGCCGAAGCCGGCTGCCTCCTCTACCGGCACCTCGATGCAACCGACGGTGACGTCCGCGTTTCGATCGACGTGCTGCACGAGCATCGGCTCGTAGTCCATCTTGTAGACGTGGTCGCCGGCGAGGACCAGCAGGAAGTCCGGCGCGTAGCTGTCGATGATGTCGATGTTCTGAAAGATCGCGTCCGCCGTGCCGACGTACCACTGGTCGGAGATGCGCTGGCTCGCCGGCAGGATGTCGAAGCTCTCGTTCCGAAACGGATGCAGGAAATTCCAGCCGCGCTGCAGATGCCGGATGAGGCTATGCGCCTTGTACTGGGTTGCCACCGCGATGCGTCGTATCCCCGAATTGATCGCATTCGACAGCGCGAAGTCGATGATCCGCGACTTGCCCCCGAAGTACACCGCCGGCTTGGCGCGCGTCGCCGTCAACTCCATGAGCCGGCTGCCGCGACCGCCGGCCAGCACGTACGCCATCGTCGAGCGGGACAGCGGCCTGCGGAGCTTTTCGTCGTCCATCGCTGCGCCCCCGAGCAAGCGTCGCCACTTGAATCAAATGCCGCCCCACACCTCGCGCGCGGTTTCCACTACCAGGCGCAGCTTGGCTGCCTGCGACTCGACGGCGATGTCGTTGCCGTGCACGGTACTCGAGAAACCGCATTGCGGCGACAGGCAAAGCTGCTCGAGCGGCACGTATCGGGCCGCCTCGTCGATCCGGCGCTTCAGCGAATCCTTCGATTCGAGCTCGCCGATCTTCGTGCTGACGAGGCCCAGCACGACCGTCTTGCCTTTCGGTACGTGCCGAAGCGGCGCGAAGTCGCCGGAGCGCGGGTCGTCGTACTCGAGGAAATAGCCATCGACCGCGAGCTCGTTGAAGAGCACCTCGGCCACCGGCTCGTAGCCGCCTTCCGCCGCCCACGCGCTCTTGAAATTGCCGCGGCAGAGATGAACGCAAACGGTCATGTCCTGCGGCCGCCGCGCGATCGCCGCATTGATGAGTCGCGCGTAGCGGCGCGGCAGCTCGTTCGGGTCGTCGCCACGCCGGCGCGCGCCCTCGCGCATCTTCTCGTCGCAGAGATACGCAAGGTTCGTATCGTCGAACTGGACGTACGTGCATCCCGCATCGCCCAGGCTTTGCAGCTCGTCGGCATAGCCGGCGGCGACATCGGCGTAGAACTGCTCGAGGTCCGGGTACGCGTCCTTGCTGATGGCCTCGCGACCGCCGCGGAAGTGCAGCATCGTCGGCGATGGAATCGTCACCTTCGGCGTGCGCGTGGTGACGGAGCGCAGGAATTCGAAGTCGGCGCGCTGGATGGGCTTCTCGTGGCGAACCTTGCCAGTCACGTGCATGACCGGCGGCTCGAAGTCCACCTCGCCTTTCGCGCTGTGGAACTTGACGTGAATGCCGCCATGCGTCTCGACGCCCTGCAGCTGGGTCAGGAAGTCGATGTGGAAATACGTGCGACGATATTCGCCGTCGGTGATGCCGCGCAGGCCGAGGTCCTCCTGAAATTTCACGATGCCGCGGATCGCCTCGCCCTCGACGCGGCGAAGCTCCGTTGCGCCGATCTTTCCCACGCGAAATTGCTCGCGCGCATCGAGCAGGAATTTGGGCCGCAGGAAGCTTCCGACGTGATCGCCGCGAAACGGCGGCTTCACGCGTGCGCCGAGGTGTTGGGAGCCGGCAACTTCGCTCATGTTGGTCTCCATCGAGTCATCGCGACGTCACGCGATCGCGCGTTTCGTCTTTTGAGGTTCGCGACGGGCGTGGCGTCGACTTGCCTGGCGCATCGTCGGTGTGCGCCGTGCCGTCCATCGCATCCTCCAGCCGCTCGGCGCGCGCGCCGCTCCGCCTGCCGCGCCGTAGCGCGATGCCCTTCACGGCCCAGGCGGTGCCCGACCACAATGCGACGAACGCGAGCGGCCAGGCGAGCACCCGCGGCCACAGCGCGCCGAGGATGCCGAGCAATACAGCGACCGCGGCCATGAGGAACAGAAGACCGGCTTCCGCGGGACCGAGGATGCGCCGATCCGTCAAGGCGGCACCGAGGGCGCTGCCGACGCTGAACGCTCCGGCGGCAGCGCGCCCGGCGCTTCCCGATGCGGCACGGCGCGAGCGTTGGCTTCCGAGTTCCTGCGCGGCGCGGCGCACGCGATTGCGGGGGGTGAGCACGATCTCGACGGTGTGCTCGAGATCGGTCTGGTACTGGGTGGCCATGAGCTCCGCGAATGCGGCGTCCTCGATCGCGACGTCCAGCTCGTAATTCGACATCCAGCTCGCGAGGTTCAGGTTGGTCGATCCCACCCGCGACCAGCGGCGATCGGCAACCGCCGTCTTCGCGTGCATCATCGTGCCCGCCCACTCGAAGACACGAACGCCGGCCTCGAGCAGCGGCCGGTATTGCGCGCGCGACAGCGGCGAGAGCGCCGGGATGTCGCTCGCACCCGGAACGAGCAGGCGCACGTCGACGCCGTCGCGCGCCGCAGCGCGCAACGCCTGGACATACGGCGACGTGGCGACGAAGTACGCGTCGGTGAGCCACAGCTCCTTGCGCGCGATCGCAGCGATCACGAGGTCCATGCGGAACGTGCCCGCCAGATTAGGCTCGTTGGCGATCACGTGGAGCCGCGTCGGCCCGGCCGGCGGGATCGTCGCGACGTCGGCGAAGCCGCTCGTGTCGAGCGCGTCACCGGACGTCGCGAACACGCGCAGGAACGCCTGCTCGAGCGAGGCGATCGCCGGCCCGCGAATTTCGATGCCCGTATCGCGCCACGGCTCGAGCCTTCGCCTCGGATCGCCCAGCCAGCGCTCGCTGACGCAAAGCCCGCTGACGAAGCCGATTTCGCCATCGACGACGATCGTCTTGCGATGGTCGCGCGACAGCCAGCCGAGCGGGCTCGAGATATGGGGCGGATTGAAGACCCGAACGTCGGCGCCGGCTTCGCGCACCGGGCGCCACATCGCGAGGTCGCGCCACGATCCGAGCCAGTCGACGATGACGAGCACTCGAACGCCCGCCCGGGCGCGCTGCGCAAGCAAATCGGCAAACTCGCGTCCGACGCGATCGTCCTCGACGATGTACGACTCGAAGAAGATGTAGCGCTTCGCGTTCACGAGCGCGTCGCGCCAGGCGGGAAAATTCTCGCGCGCGTCGCACAGCATCCGGACGGCGTTGCCCTCGGTGGCCGGGGCTCCGGCTGCGCGCGCGAACGCGCGCTCGGCGAGATCGGCGAGTGCCGCGGGCGCCGACGAGGATGCGCGCTGCGTGGCGTTCGTCAACGCGAACCGGCCGCGTTCGGCGACGCAACCGCGACGGCGCCATCCCGCTGCACCGCGTCGCGCGACAGCCGCAGCGATCCGACGAGTCCCGCGAGCACGGTCGGATCGATCGGCTTCACCACGTGATAATCGAAGCCGACGCTTTTCGAGCGCAAGCGGTCCTGCTCCTGCCCGTAGCCGGACAGGGCGACGATCATCGTGCGTCCGTTTTCCGGTTGCGCGCGGATGTGCTCTGCGACGAGGTAGCCGTCGATGGCGGGCAGCCCGATATCGAGCAGAACGGCATCCGGGCGCAGCAGCCGCACCGACTCGAGCGCCGTCTTGCCGTCGTAAGCGACATGCACGTCGCAGCCGTTCATCCGCATGATGCTCGCCGTGCTGTCGGCGACGTCGCGGTTGTCGTCGACGACGAGCACGCGCAGGCCGGCAGGCGACGGCGGCTCCGGCGCGACGCCCGCCGGCGCCTCGTGCGTCGCCGACGGAGGCGCAACGGGCAGGCGCACGGTGAATTCGCTGCCGCGGTTGCGCCCTTCGCTGCGCACGCTGACGCAGCCGTTCTGCATCTCGACGAGACGCCGCACGAGGGTAAGGCCGATGCCGAGGCCGCCATGCGAGCGCGCGAGCGTGCGGTCGACCTGCGTGAACGGGTCGAAGATGCTGGTCAGGAATTCGGGTGGAATGCCGACGCCGGAATCGCGAATCCGGAACACGACCTCCTCGCCTTCGAGCGCGGCCGAGAGCGAAATGCGGCCGCCCTTCGGCGTGTATTTGGCCGCGTTGTTCACGAGGTTCGACAGGATCTGCGCCACGCGCGCGAAGTCGCCGGTCACCCGCAGCGGCTCGTTCGGCAGTTGCAGGGAGAGCGTATGCCGCTGCGCGTCGATGTTGGGCTTGCTCGTCTCGATCGCCGCCGCGATGACCTGCCCCACCTCGATCGGCTCCAGTTTGAGCTCGATCTTGCCGCGGGTGATGCGCGACACGTCGAGCAGGTCGTCGACCAGCCGCACGAGCTGCTTCAGCTGGCGTGCAATCAGCTCGCGGGCCCAGGCGAGCTTGGACGGGTCGTCCTCGCTTACGCGCAGGATGTGGACGGCGTTGCTGATCGGTGCGAGCGGATTGCGCAGCTCGTGCGCGAGCATCGCCAGGAACTCGTTCTTGCGCTGGTCCTCGTCCTGGATCTTGCGGAACAAGAGCGCGTTGTCGAGCGCTCCTGCGCCGCGCGTGGCAAGGTCGGCGACCATCGCGAGCGCGTCGGCGTCGAAGCGCCGCGTCGGTGTGTCGAGCCCGAGCGTCAGCGCGCCGAGCTTGCGCCCGCGCACGAGGAGCGGTACGAGCATCAGCGCGTGGACGGCGAGCCCGCGGGGCAGCGCGATGCGCGACGCCGGCGGGCCGCGGGGATTGCGCTCGATCGTCTCGGGTCGCCCCGACTCGCGCACGCGCAAAAGCGCGCCGTCGACGATCGGGTCACCCAGTTCCGACAGCGAAGCGGTCAGCAGCGGATGGTCGGGGTCCGTCGTCGCCCAGATCATCTCGTGGCGCTCCGTCTGGCCGTCGGTCGACATGAGCGACACGATGCCGACGTCGGCGAATTGCGGCACCACGAGGCGCAACAGCGCGCGCAGCGTCGCCTCGAGATCGAGCGAGCCCGCGAGGACGTCGCTCGCCTCGGCCAGGAACGCGAGCCGGCGCGACGCGCGTTCCGCGGCCTCGCGCGCAGCCTTCTCTTCGACCAGCGCGATGCGTTCCTGCGCCTGCCGTTTCGCCTGCTCGGCGAGCAGGAAGAGGTCGACGAACACCCGCACCTTGGCGCGCAGGATCTCGGGCACCACCGGCGACGCGATGTAATCGACGGCGCCGAGCGAATAGGCCTTGGTCATCCGCAGCTCGTCGCCGTAATCGGCGGTGACCAGGATGATCGGCGTATGCGCCGATTTGCGCCGGCGCCGTATCAGCGCGGCCGTCTCGAGGCCGTCCATTCCCGGCATGTTGACGTCGAGCAGGATCAGCGCGAAGTCGCGCTCGAGGACCTGGCGCAGCGCATCGTCGCCCGACGAGGCCGTATAGAGGTTCTGCTGCAACTCCTCGAGCAGCGTCCGATAGACGAGCAGCTTGTCCGGCCGATCGTCGACGATCAGGATGTTCGCCCGATCCGCCACGTCGGGGGCTGCCGATGCGGCCGGTGCGGAAGCGTCTTTCACGGTGACGAATTCCTCGTCATCTCGACAACCAGCCGCGCAGACAGCCGAGCATCAGCTCGGTGTCGACGGGCTTCGACAGGTAATCCCACGCGCCCGCCTCCATGCACTTCTCGCGATCGCCCTTCATCGCCTTGGCCGTCACGGCGATGATCGGCGTGTCGCGGCACGACGGTATCTGGCGGATCTCGCGAATCGTATCGATGCCGT
>DATIEN010000021.1:0-4910 GCA_035455705.1 Casimicrobiaceae bacterium
GCAGATCGGCCCGGTCATCGGAGGTCTCGACAGCTTCGGATGGGCGCGCGACGAGCGCTATGCGTTCATCACGCCGCGCACCGCCGAGTCGGATGCCAGGCAGGAGCCGATGCGCTGCCTGCTGCACCGGCTGGGCGGCGAGCGCAACGACGACGTGCTGCTGATGAAGGTCGACGACGCGCAGAACTACTGCGCCGTCTACGAGCCGGAGGACGCCGACGTCACGGTCTTCGAGAACGGCAACTTCTGGTCGAACACGCTTCGCATCCGACCGCTCGGATCCACAAAGACGCCTCGGACGATCTATACGAGCAGCGAGTTTCGCGCCGAGGCGATCTTCCGGCACGACCGGATCTACTTCCGCACCAACGACCATGCGGCCAACTGGAAGCTGATGGCCGCGAGCTACGGGATGCCGTCGTTCGCCGAGTGGACGACGGTGATTCCCGAGCAGGGCAGTGTCCTCGCCGACGTGACCGTCACTAGCCGCTTCCTCGTCGCGACGCTGCGCGAGGACGTCCTGTCGCGTCTCGCCGTCTACGATCGCTCGGGCGAGCCGATGCGCGATCTCGCGCTGCCGGAGTTCGGCAACGTCTCGTCGATCGCCTACGATCTCGACGACGACCGGGCATACGCGACGCTCGCCTCGTTCACGGCTCCGTACAAGCTCTACGGTCTCGACGGCAAGACGCTCGCGTGGTCGCTCGTCTGGCACGACGACCCCCCGCTCGATCTGTCGCAGGTCGTCGCTTCCCGCGTCTACGTGCCCGCGCGCGACGGGGCCCGCATTCCGGTGTTCGTCGTCCATCGCAAGGACGTGCGCAAGGATGGCGCCAATCCGACACTGCTGCACGTGTACGGCGGATTCAACGACGCGGCCGAGCCGTTCTACCTCGGCAGCTACTCGTCGTTCGTCAATCGCGGCGGCGTCTTCGTCGAGGCCGGCGTGCGAGGCGGCAGCGAGTACGGCGAGAAATGGCACGAGCAGGCGATGCTCGGGAACAAGCAGAACACGTTCGACGACGCGATCGCGGTCGCCGAGTGGCTCGTGCGCGAGGGCTACACGAGGCCCGCGAAGCTCGCGGTCGAGGGCGGCAGCAACGGCGGGCTCACCGTCGGCGCGGTCATCACGCAAAGGCCCGACCTGTTTCGCGCGGCGATCTGCCAGGTGCCGCTGCTCGACATGGTGCGCTATCACAAGTTCCTGATCGCGCGCTACTGGATTCCCGAGTATGGGGATCCCGACAAAGACGCCGACTTTCGCTGGATCCTGCGCTACTCGCCCTACCAGAACGTGCGCGCCGGCGTGAACCTGCCGGAGACGCTCGTCGTCGCCGGCGAATACGATTCGCGCGTCGATCCGATGCACGCGAAGAAATTCGTCGCCGAGGTGCAGAATCACCCGGGACAGGTGTCGCCGTTCCTGCTGTACATGGACTTCGACAGCGGCCATGGCACCGGCAAGACCCAGCAGCAGCGCGTCGTCGATCGCGACTACGAGCTTCGTTTCGTCATGCGCGCGCTGGGGGTCGGAGGTCCGTGATCGAGCATCGGATAAGCGCTCAGCGTTCGATCAGGCCCACCTGAATCGCTGCTGCCGCCACGCCTCGTAGACGGCGACCGCGACGGCATTCGACAGGTTGAGGCTGCGCACGCGCGGCTGCATCGGAATACGGAGCCGCGCGTCCGTCGGAAATTGGTCGACGATGTCCGGAGGAAGGCCCCTCGTCTCGCAGCCGAACGCGAGCACGTCGCCGGCCTCGTAGCTTACGTCGTACGACGAGCGCTCCGATTGCGTCGTGAACGCGAACCAGCGGCGCCTGTGCGTCGCGTTGAGCGCGGCGCGGCACGCCGCGAAGTCGGGGTGTACCTGGACTCGGGCGTATTCGTGATAGTCGAGCCCGGCGCGCCGCAGCTCGCGGTCGTCCATCCGGAAGCCAAGCGGCTCGACCAGGTGCAGCTCGGCGCCGACGTTTGCGGTCAGCCGGATGACGTTGCCGGTGTTCGGGGGAATCTCGGGATGGACGAGGACGACGGCGAACATGGGTCGGTGATCAAGGAGGCGGCGTTCGCGCGACGACCCAGGCGTCGACCCGGGCGCAGCCGGCGGCACGCAGCGCGCGCGCCGCGGCGCGCAACGTGGCGCCGGTCGTCATCACGTCGTCGACGATCGCCACCGATAGCCCGGTCACGTCGCCGCTCGCTTCGAACGCGTCGCGCAGGTTGCGCGCCCGCTCGCGCAGCGTCAAGCCCGCCTGCGCCGGCGCGTCGCGCGTACGCCGCAGCGCATGCACGATTGGAAGGCCGGACCGGCTCGCGAGCCGGCGCGCGATCTCGTGCGCGTGGTTGAACCCGCGCTCGCGTTGGCGCGAAGGCGACAGCGGCAGCGCGATCACCGCGTCCGGTCGGGCCGCATTGCGGGTTGCGATCGCATCGGCGAGGGCGCAGGCGAGCGGCTCGGCGAGCGCCAGCACTCCCGCGTACTTGAAGGCTTGCAGCAACCGGTCGACGGGAAAGGCATAGCGCCACGCCGCGATCGCCGCGTCGAACGGCGGCGGTCTCGCGAGGCACCCGCCGCAGATGCGACCGTCGATCGACGCGAGCGCGCAGCGCGGGCACGCGTGCGCATCCTTCGGCATCGCGTCGTTGCACGCCGCGCAGACGAGCGCGTTTCCGCAAGGCGATCGGCACAGCACGCAGGATTGCGGCAGCGCGCATTGGGACCCGGTGCGAATGGCGCCGGCGGCCGCGCGAACGACGCGGCCGACGCGCGCGGCGGTGTTGTCAAATTTCGGTCTCCGAGCGTTTGACAGCATGCGATAGTCTCCCGGCCTCTCGCGCGACCATTTTCGAGCGACGTCCGCGCACCGCGCGATCGTCCGAACGCATGACCGTAGCCACCGTCACCTTTGCACGCTCCTGCCGCACCGACCACGACGCGGCGTTCGTAGACGAGATCGAGGCGCTTTTCGCATTGCCGTTTTCCGATCTGCTGTATCGCGCGCACGGGGTCCACCGTGCGCACCACGCGCCGAACGCCGTGCAGCTGTCGACGCTCCTGTCGATCAAGACCGGCGGCTGTCCCGAGGACTGCGGTTATTGCCCGCAGGCGGCGCGCCATCACACCGACGTGGGGAGCGAGGCGCTGCTCGATGTCGCGGACGTCGTCGAAGCCGCGAAGGCGGCGAAGACCGCGGGCGCCACGCGATTCTGCATGGGCGCCGCGTGGCGCGGACCGAAGGAGCGCGACCTCGCCCCCGTGCTCGGCATGGTGTCGGCGGTGAAGGCGCTGGGTCTCGAGACGTGTTGCACGCTCGGCATGCTGAAGGACGGCCAGGCCGCGCAGCTGAAGGCCGCCGGCCTCGACTACTACAACCACAATCTCGACACGTCGCCCGAGTTCTATGGCGACATCGTCTCCACGCGCGATTACGACGATCGTCTCGACACGCTCGACCGCGTCCGCGATGCGGGACTGCGCGTGTGCTGCGGCGGCATCGTCGGCATGGGCGAGTCGCGCCGCCACCGCGCCGGCCTCATCGCGCAGCTCGCGAGCCTCTCGCCGCAGCCCGAATCGGTGCCGATCAATCACCTGGTGCAGGTCGAGGGAACGCCGCTTCATGCGCGGTTGCACGGCGAATCGGCGCTCGACCCCCTCGAGTTCGTGCGGACGATCGCCGTCGCGCGAATCGCGATGCCGCGCGCGGTGATTCGCCTTTCCGCCGGACGGCGGGAGTTGGGCGAGCCGGTGCAGGCGCTTTGCTATTTCGCCGGCGCGAATTCGATCTTCCACGGCGAGCGGTTGCTCACGACCGGCAATCCCGACGTCGACGCCGACCGTGCGCTCTTCGACAAGCTCGGACTCGTCGCGATGCCGGCCGCCTAGCGTTCCGGCGACCCGATCGAAGAGGCGATGCTCGCCGAACTCGACGCAGCGCTCGCCCGGCGCCGCGCCGACGGCCTGATGCGCGAGCGGCGGGTGGTCGAGACCGCCCAGGGCCCGCGCATCCGCGTCGGCGGGCGCGAGTTGCTCGCGTTCGCGAGCAACGATTATCTGGGTCTCGCGAGCGCACCCGAGGTCGTCGACGCGCTCTGCGGCGCCGCGCGCGACTATGGCGCCGGGGCCGGCGCGTCGCACCTGGTCGTCGGCCACCAGCGCCCGCACGAAACGCTGGAGCACGAGCTCGCGCAGTTCGTCGTGCCGTGCGCGAACGCGCGCGCGATCGTCCTTTCGAGCGGCTACCTCGCGAACCTTGCGATCCTGACGGCGCTCGCCGGCCGTGACGACGCGATCTTCGCCGATCGTCTCAATCATGCGTGCCTCACCGACGGTGCTCTTCTTTCGCGCGCCCGATTGACGCGCTACCCCCACGTCGACGTCGCGGCGCTGCGCGCGGCGCTCGCCGGCGCCAAGGCCCGTCGGCGATTCATCGTCACGGACGCGGTGTTCAGCATGGACGGTGACGTGGCGCCGCTCGGCGAACTCCTCGCACTCGCCGAAGCGCACGACGCGTGGCTCGTCGTCGACGACGCGCACGGCTTCGGCGTGCAGGGCGCGGGACGCGGGTCGCTTGCGCAGGCGGGGCTCGCCTCGGAGCGCATCGTCTACATGGGCACGCTCGGCAAGGCGGCGGGCGTGGCCGGCGCATTCGTGGCCGCTCACCCGCTCGTCATCGAGACGCTCGTGCAGTCGGCGCGCCCCTATGTCTACACGACCGCGGCGCCGGCCGCGCTCGCGGCCGCGCTATCCGCGGCGTTGCGCTGCATTCGCGACGGCGCGCGGCGCCGCGCACACCTCGGCGCACTGATCGCCGCGTTTCGGGCCGGCGCCGAGGGGCTGCCGTGGCGGCTCCTCGCGTCGTCGACGCCGATCCAGCCGCTGGTCCTCGGCGACGTCGCTTCGGCGCTTC
>DATIEN010000022.1:0-2496 GCA_035455705.1 Casimicrobiaceae bacterium
GGAGCCGGCGCAGCGCGACGTACGATCCACGCGGGATCTGGCGCACGTTCGCGCGGCATTACGCGCTCTTTCGCGGCACGCCGACAAGGCTGTGGCTCGATCACGCGTTGCACACGGTGTTCGGCATCGACGAGCGCCTGACCGAGGAAAGCGCCGATCGCTGCTACGATCGCATCGACGCGTGCCTGAGCGACGCCGCGTATCGGCCGCGCGCGCTGTTCGAGCGCTTCGACATCGAGGTTATCGCCACGACCGAGTCGCCGCTCGATCCGCTCGCGTCGCATCGCGCGATCCGCGCAAGCGGCTGGCGCGGGCGCGTCGTCACCGCGTACCGTCCGGATCCCGTCGTCGACCCTCAGTTCGACGGGTTCGCGGCGAACGTCGCGCAGCTCGGCGAATTGACGCACGAGAACACGGCGACGTGGACCGGCTACCTCGCCGCGCACCGCGCGCGACGCGCGTTCTTCAAGTCGATGGGCGCGACGTCGACCGACCACGGTCATCCGACGGCGCAAACTGCGGACCTCGACGCCGCGCAGTGCCAGCAATTGCTCGATCGCGCGCTCGGTGGGACGATCGGCGCCGACGACGCGGAGCGCTTCCGCGCGCAGATGCTGACCGAAATGGCGCGGATGAGCCTCGACGACGGCCTCGTCATGCAGATTCATCCCGGCGCCTACCGCAACCACAATCCGCAGCTCTTCGCGCGGTTCGGTCGCGACAAGGGTGCCGACATTCCGATGCGCACCGACTACGTGCATACGTTGAAGCCGCTGCTCGACGCGGTCGGCAACGAGCGCGATCTGACGATCATCCTGTTCACGCTCGACGAAACGTCGTATGCGCGCGAGCTGGCGCCGCTCGCCGGCCACTACCCGGTGCTGAAGCTCGGCCCACCGTGGTGGTTCCACGACAGCTTCCAGGGCATGCTGCGCTTCCTGGAGCAGGCGATCGAGACGGCGGGATTCGCGAACACCGTCGGCTTCAACGACGACACGCGCGCGTTCATGTCGATTCCCGCGCGCCACGACGTGTGGCGGCGCGTCGTGTGCCGCTTCCTCGCGACCGCCGTCGTCGAGCACCGGCTCGCCGAAGACGAGGCGACCGAACTGGCGCCGGCGCTCGCCCGCGACCTCGCGAAGGCGGCGTATCGGCTTTGACGGGAGGGACGAGTGACGCGCGTTCAGGCGTCCTCGCGCGAGTCGAGCAGGATCGTGACCGGGCCGTCGTTGACCAGCGCGACCTGCATGTAGGCGCCGAATACGCCGCAGGCGACCGGCCTGCCGAGCCTTCGGGACACGGCGTCGACGAACGCGTCGAAGAGCGGTTTCGCCACCTCCGGCGGCGCGGCGTTCGACCACGACGGCCGGTTGCCCTTGCGCGTTTGCGCGTGCAGCGTGAACTGCGACACGGCGAGCACCTCGCCGCCGACATCGGTCACCGCCCGATTCATCACGCCGTTCCCGTCGGCGAAAATGCGCAGGTCCACGACCTTGCGCGCGAGCCAGTCGACGTCGGCCGGCACGTCGTCGACCGCGACGCCGACGAGCACCAGCAGGCCGCGACCGATCGCTGCGACGAGGTCATCGTCGACCTCGACGCGCGCTTCGCGCACGCGCTGCAGCACCGCCCGCATCGGAATTTCAGGGTGTGCGCACGACCTTCCGCTCGACCTCGATCAGCCGGCCGAACTCGAACGTGAGCGTCGTGATCGTTTGCGGATCGTCGGGGGTGGGCAGGTAGGTCCACCGTACCGTCTTGCGGCCCCCGCCGGTCGACATGTCCGGGCGGCCGACGCGCGCGACGACCTCGCCTTCGCCGATGCCTGGAATCAGGAACTTGCGTTCGCCGGCATTACCCTGGCGGCCCTCGCTCTTGCGCGACTTCGATTCGCCCGATGCGCGAGCCGGCGTCGCCTTCGGGGTGGACTCCTTTTCGCTCGACGGTGGAATGCGAAACGGCACGACGGACACCGACGGCGGGTCGCGATCGAAATCGCGAAGCTCCCGGCCGGCGGCGCATGGATCTTCCTGGTACATGACCGAGCCATCATCGCGCTCGCACTTGTAGATGCCCGCATGCGCAAGCGCAGCCGCCGACGCCAGTGTGAGCCCGAGCGCCGCGCCGATCACGCGACGGCGCAAGGACGACGGACGGTCGAGGGGCGGGAAGCGCGTCATCGGGGCGTACGATACGCTTTCGCAGATTTTTCGGCAGTAAGACCTTCGATGGATGGCAGCACCCGCCTCGCGGCCCGTGTCGGCGACATCGAGCCCTTCCACGTGATGGAAGTGCAGACGGCCGCGCGCGCGCTCGAGGCCGCCGGCCGCGACATCGTCCACATGGAGATCGGCGAGCCGGATTTTCCGACGCCACAGCCGGTCCTCGACGCCGCGCAGCGCGCGATCGCGGCCGGCGATCTCTACTACACGTCGGCACTCGGGCTGCCCGAGCTGCGCGCGGCGATCGCGCGCCATTACGGCGAGCACTACGGCG
>DATIEN010000023.1:0-5040 GCA_035455705.1 Casimicrobiaceae bacterium
GACGACCGGAACGGCAAGCTCCTTCGCGAGCGCCTTCATCGAGCGCGAGATCTCGGAGATCTCGGTCGCCCGGTTCTCGCCCTGCGTGGTCGCCTGCATCAGCTGCAGGTAGTCGACGATCACGAGGCCGAGCTTCCCGTACTGCTTCATCAGCCGTCGCGCACGCGAGCGTACCTCGATCGCGTTGAGCGCCGGCGTCTCGTCGATCAGGATCGGCGCTTCATTGAGCCGCCCGAGCGCGCCGGAGAGCTTGTCCCAGTCCTCGGGGCCGAGCCGTCCGGTGCGAAGCTTGTGCTGGTCGAGCCTGCCAACCGAGCCGATCATCCGCAAGGCCAGTTGCGACGCGCCCATCTCCATCGAGAAGACGGCGACGGGCATGCCGGTATTGAGCGCGACGTTCTCGCCGATGTTCAAGGCGAGCGCCGTTTTTCCCATGCTCGGCCTTCCGGCGACGACGACGAGGTCGCCCGGCTGGAAGCCCGAGGTCATCTTGTCGAGATCCGCGAAACCCGTCGGCACGCCGGTGACGTCCGACGGATCGTCTCGATTGTAGAGCGTCTCGATGCGCTCGACGACGTCGGCGAGCAGCTTGCCGATCGCCTGGAAGTTCTGCGCGCCGCGCGATCCCTGCTCCGCGATGTGCAGCACCTTGGCCTCGGCTTCGTCGAGAACCGTCTTGGCGCTGCGGCCCATCGGATTGAACGCCGACTCGGCGATGTCGGTCGCCGTCGCGGCCAGCTGGCGCAGGATCGAGCGCTCGCGGACGATGTTCGCGTAATGGCGGATGTTCGCCGCGGTCGGCACGTTTTGCGCGAGCGCGCCGAGATACGCGAGACCGCCGACGTAATCGAGCTTCTGGGTCGACGCGAGCGCTTCCGATACGGTGACGACGTCCGCCGGCTTTCCTTCCGAGATGAGCTCGACGATCGCGCGGTAGATCACGCGATGCGCGTCGCTGTAGAAGTCGTCGGCGGAAACGACGTCGCCGATGCGGTCGGCCGCCTCGTTGTCGAGCATCAGGCCGCCCAGCACCGACTGCTCGGCCTCGACCGAATGCGGCGGAAGCTTGAGCGAGTCGAGCGGGAGATCGTCGGGCACGAGACGGCGGTTTGACTTCGCGAGAGACGGCCGATTCTACTGCGGCGACGCGACGGCGCCCATACGACGATCGTCTCGAATCACCGGGGTGCGCGCGAAAGCGACGAAGGAGCCTCGTCGGCCCCTTCGCGGTGGTTACGGCACGTGAAACGGGATCAAACCGTTACCGTCTCGCCGACGACGTTGACGGTGACGTGCGCGGCGACGTCGGTATGGAGCGCGATCGACACCGGATGCTCGCCGACGTGCTTGAGCGGGCCCGCGGGCATGCGCACCATCGACTTCTCGATGTCGACGCCCTGCGCCTTCAGCGCCTCGACGATATCGGCGTTCGTCACCGAACCGAACAGGCGCCCGTCGACACCGGCCTTCTGCGGCATCCGCAGCGTCGTGCCTTCCAGCTTCTCGGCGAGCGCCTGCGCATGCGCGAGCCGCTCGCCTGCGACGCGTTCGAGCTCGGCGCGCTGCGCCTCGATCGCCTGGAGGTTCGCCGGTGTGGCCCGTTTCGCCTTGCCCTGCGGGATCAGGAAATTGCGCGCGTAACCGTCGCGCACCTTGACGACGTCGCCCAGGTTGCCGACGTTTGCGATCTTTTCGAGCAGGATGATCTGCATGGTGGCGCGGGCTCCGTCAGTGCAGGTCGGTGTACGAAAGCAGCGCCAGGAAGCGCGCGCGCTTGATCGCCGTGCCGAGCTGGCGCTGGTAGCGGGCCTTCGTGCCGGTGATGCGCGCCGGCATGATCTTGCCGTTCTCCTGCACGAAGTCCTTCAGGACGTCGATGTCCTTGTAGTCGATCTGCTTGACGTTCTCCGCGGTGAAGCGGCAGAACTTCTTGCGCTTGAACAGGTTGTTGCCGCGCTCGCGGCGCTTGCCGTCCTTCTTGAACCTGCCTTTGCCTCTTCCAACGGGACGTGGCATTTCAGTTTCCTTTCGTCGTTTCGATCGGCTCGATGTGCGTCAGGTGCAGCGTCAGGCTCGTGCCGGTGCGATAGCGGCGCGCGACGAATCCGCCGACGCGAAGCGCCGTTCCGACCGGTCGTTGGGCCAGCGCCCGCGCAAGCTCGCCGAACGCGACCGCGTGGATCTCGCATTCGACTTTGCGCAAACCCTCGGCTTCATGCTGCTGCGACCGGTGCTCGAGCGTGCATTCGATGGCCGGGATGCCGGCGGGCGTGTGGCGCAGGCTCTCGCGCGCGGCAAGCGTCGCGTCGAGCATGAACCGGTTGACGCCCGGCACCCGGCGCCGTTACGCCGGCTGTGCCGTGGCCGGTTGCGGCGCGCCTTCGCTCGTCTGCTTGTCGGCGGGCCGTTCGCCGCGCTCGCCTTCCTTCGCGGCGTCCTTGCCGTGCGTGAGCGAGCGCGCCTTCTCTTCCTTCATCATGGGCGAAGGCGTGACGACCGCTTCGTTCATGGCGACGACGAGATGGCGGAGCACCGCGTCGTTGAACTTGAACGCGTGCTCGAGTTCGTTCAGCGTTTCCTGGCCGCACTCGATGTTCATCAGCACGTAGTGCGCCTTGTGCACCTTCTGGATCGGGTAGGCGAGCTGGCGCCGTCCCCAGTCCTCGAGACGGTGGATCCGGCCGCGCTGGCCGGTGACCATCGTGCGGTAGCGCTCGATCATCGCGGGCACCTGCTCGCTCTGGTCGGGATGCACGATGAAGACGATTTCATAGTGACGCATCGGGCGTCTCTCCTTTCGGTCTCGGGTGCGCGGCATTGCGCGCCCGGTGGCCTCCCCTTGTGATGCCGGGTGAGGCAAGGAAGCCTGCTAGTTTAGCAGGAAACGGCGGCGCCGTTCAATCGCAGGCGCCGAGCTCGCGTGCCGCTGCCCGGGGAGTCGTTGGCAGCGCCCGCTGTCCCTCGGCCTAGGATTTGCCCGAGTCGGCGCTCATCGCCCCGGCCGCCGCTCGCCGCGCCAGTGCATCGAGCGCCGCATCGCGTGCGGGCTTCGGCAGCGCACCGAGTTCGCGCACGCGCTGGTAGAACGCCGGCAGGCTGTCGTTCGCTTCGTGCAGAAGCTCGCGGAACGCGGGCACCCGGTCGGTGTAGAGGCCGACCGCGGCGATCGCCGCGTTGTTCGGTTGCTGCGCGAACCAGCGGTCGTAGCCGGACAGGCCGGGATCGCCGTGCTTCGCCGCTTCGTAGGCGTCCTTCATCGCGGCGAGAATGGCCTGCTTCGCGCTCCGCTTGTCGTCGTCGCTCGCGTCGCTCGCATAGGCGTCGGCGAGCTTCGCGCGGGTCGTGCGGATCAGGTCGCGGAAGATCGCGCGCATGTGGTCGGCGCGCGCCGCGAGCTGCGTGAGCTTCGAGTCGTGCCGCGCCGCGAGCCAGCGCGCGAGTCCCGCCTCCTCGACCGTCGTCGCGTACGACTCGTTGAACGCAGAGTCGCCCTTCACGTAGATGAGCTGGTGCGCGAGCTCGTGGAAGATCAACCGCGCGACCTCCGTTTCGGGCCAGCTCACGAACGACGACAGCACCGGGTCGTCGAACCATCCGAGCGTCGAGTACGCGGGGACGCCGCCCACGTAGACGTCGTCGCCGGCTGCCTTGAGCCGCTTCGATTCGCCCTCCGCCTGCGTTTCCCGGAAGTAGCCGCGGTAGTTGACGCAACCGGCGATCGGAAAGCACCACTGCCGCGGCGTCAGCGACAGCTCGGGCGTCGCGAACACGTTCCACGTGACGTAGGGGCGGCCGAGGTCGGTGTAGCGCGTGTAGCTTCCATTGTTCGGCAATCCGAGCTCGCGGCTTGCGAAGTCGCGGATCTCGCGTATGCGCTTCAGGCGCTCGGCGAGCGCCGCACTGCTCCTGCCGATGACGTCGGGGATCGGCTGCGCGTTGGCGAGCAGCTCCAGCTGCCCGGTGGCGCCCTGCCAGTAATAATCGACGGTGTCGAACGTGGCGCACGCCGCGAGCGTGATCGCGACGCCGACGACGGCGGCGGCGATCGGCCAGCGGCGGCGCTGCCGTGGAGCGTCGGAAGCGGACGATCCACGGCGCACGCGCCGGCGCGCGAATCGGTCCATCGAGCGGAGAATCGGAAGCGGAATCATGAGTTCCGCGGCAGGAACCGGTGCAGGCGGGA
The DNA here is from genome assembly GCA_035455705.1 of Casimicrobiaceae bacterium. Lineage (GTDB taxonomy): Bacteria > Pseudomonadota > Gammaproteobacteria > Burkholderiales > Casimicrobiaceae > VBCG01. Next base: position 4,184 of record DATIEN010000023.1, read on the forward strand.
CACGCCTTCCTTCAGCCTGCGCTCGTCGATCGTGTAAGACATCCGCACGTGCTCACGGGCGCGATGCGCGCCGAAGTCGATGCCCGGCGTGAAAGCAACGCCCGCGCCTTCGAGAACCTCGCGGCAGAAACGTTCGCTGTCGTCCGAAAAGCGCGAGCAGTCGGCGTAGACGAAGAAGCCGCCGGTCGGCATGATCGGGACGCCGAAGCCGAGCTCACGCAGGGCGGGCACGAGGAAGTTCCGCCGCGCCTCGAACGCACGGCGCCTTTGTTCGACGATGTCGGCGGTCGCGGGTTCGAAGCACGCGAGCGCCGCCCGCTGCGACGGCGCGGCGGGCGAAATGTAGAGATTCTGCGCGAGCTTTTCAAGGCTGCGCACGTGCCGGGCCGGCGCGACGATCCACCCGAGCCGCCATCCGGTCATGTTGAAGTACTTCGAGAAGCTCGACACGACGAACGGGTCCTGCGCGAGCGCGAGCACGCTGCGCGGCGTCTCGCCGTAGGTGAGCCCGAGGTAGATCTCGTCGACGATCAGCGTACCGCCGCGCTTCGCGACGACCGCGGCGATCCTTCGCATTTCGTCGTGCGGAACGGTCGTGCCCGTCGGATTCGACGGCGACGCGATCAGCGCGCCGCGCGTTCGCGGTCCCCAATGCTTCTCGATCAGCTCGGCAGTCGGCTGGTAGCGCGTGTCGGCGCCGACCGGAATGCCGACCGGCCTGCCTTCCATCAGCCGCACGAAGTGCCGCGTGCACGGATAGCCGGGGTCCGCGAGAAGGATCTCATCGTCGCGATCGACGCAGAGCGCCATCACGAGCAGAAGCGCCGCCGAGGAACCGGATGTGACGACGACGCGGT
>DATIEN010000024.1:0-13937 GCA_035455705.1 Casimicrobiaceae bacterium
TGCACGTCGCCGGCCGGACCGCGGAGGATGCGCCCGAGCCCGTACGGATCGCGCACGTGCGCCGTCAGCAATCCGACCCGGGCCGCCTGCGCGATCTCGGCGATGCTCGCGAGCGCCTGCGCCGTGACGAGCGGAACGTCACCGAGACCGACGAGCGTGACGCCGTCGCGAGGCAGCGCCTCGAGCGCGAAGCGCACCGCGTCGCCGGTTCCGCGCGGCGGATCCTGGCGCACGAACTCGAGATCGGGCGCGGCAAGCGCGCGCTCGACTTCGTTCGCGCCGTGCCCGACGACGACGGCGATCGTGCGCGGCGACAGCGTGCGCACGGTGGCGAGCACGTGCGCGGCGAGCGGCGCGCCGGCGAGCGAATGCAGCACTTTCGGCAACGCGGAGTGCATTCGCTTGCCCTGGCCGGCAGCGAGAACGACGACGTCGAGCGGGGAAGCCATTGCGGCGGAAGAACGTCCGGACGTCGGCGATGATACGCCATGGTGCCGCGCGCCTCGGCCGGGCCGCGGCGCACGGTCGCGCATCGGGAGGCGGCGGGGTGCGCTGCGGTTTGGCAGCGCCGCGACGCGCCGGGCGCTCCGCCGCGGATCAGCCGTGATGCTGGATCGTCGGAGGACTGATCGACATCAGGTCGACCATGTTGGCGAAATGCGGCTCGAAGCGGCGCGGAACGGACCGCTCACGGCATTCGAGGATCTCGCACTGCACGTACATCTGTCGCAGGCGGCGCTCGGCGTCGTTCTGCGAGCCGGCGATGATCGAGACGTTTTCGACCCGCTGTCCCATCCGGGTCCGGATCGTAAAACCGTAGCGAATCATGGCGTCGTTGCCTCCTTGTCGTGGCCGCGCCGCCGTTCGCATGCGCGCGATCGCGCGGCCGGGAGCCTGCTTCGTGCAATTTGCGTTCCGGCGATGGGTTGGGAGGAATTCGTACCGACGAGAGGTTGCCTCGAAGCGGGATCGCACGCAGGGCAAAGGACACGAGATCAGGATCGACCGTGACTCGGAAGAGAGCGTGCGCTCACTTCAAAGCAAAGGCATTCTTGCACGCCAACAAAGCGCCGACCAGGTTCGCGATGGCGGTCCACTGGCCAGGGAGGGGAAACGTGTGACCGATCGCGACAGCGCCCGTTGTGAAACGCGGTCGGGCCGATGCACAATGCGCCGCGCGATGCAGCGCCAGCGACGGAGGATGACATGGATTGCCCGACCTGCGGTCGATCGGTCCCGGACGCAACGACCACCTGTGTTCACTGCGGCGCGCCGATGGCGAAAGCCGGCGAAGGAGGCGCGCCGTCCCCGGCACCTCCGCTCGGCGGCGGTGCGACGGCCGCGCCGGTCGTATCGTCGGCAGCCGCGCATCGGCTCGTCGAGCGCGTGAAGGCCATTCTTCTCACGCCCAAAACCGAATGGCCGGCGATCGCCGCGGAAGCGACGAGCGCACAGGACATCTACCTGGGGTACGTGGCGCCGCTCGTCGCGATCGGCATCGTCGCCTCGTTCATCGGGCACGTGCTCGTCGGAGTGCCGATCCCGATGATGGGCACGGTGCGGCTCGGCGTGGGCTCCGCGCTCGCGGCGGCGATCGTGCACTTCGTGCTCACGTTCGTCGCCGTGTTCGTCGTCGCACTCATCGTCGATGCACTCGCTCCGACCTTCGGGGGCCGCAAGGATCCGTTGTCGGCGCTCAAGGTCACCGCGTACAGCTTCACCCCGGGCTGGGTCGCGGCCGTGCTGACGATCCTGCCAGTCTTGGGCTCGATCGCCGCGCTGATCGGTCTCTACGGGCTCTACCTGATGTACCTCGGGCTGCCGGTATTGATGGGCGCCCCGCGGGACAAGTCGCTCGGTTACACGGTCGTCGTCGTGCTCTGCGCCGTGGTGCTGAGCTTCGTGGTCAGCGCGCTGACCACCCTCGTCACCGGTGGCTATGGCGCTTGATGCGCGTCCCGCCGCGTCGCATCCGGGGATTCGACCGACAGCAGCGCATCCGCGATCTCCGCGAAACCGGCGCCCGCCGGCGCCTTCGTGATCCAGGTTGGCGGCGTGGGTATCCGGTCGAGGAAGCGGCCGACGTTCGCGACGCCGACCGCGTGCGGGAAAAACGCGAACATCGGCGCGTCGTTCGGCGAATCGCCGGCGAACAGGAACGCGCCGCGCTCGGCGTCGACGTCGATGCCGAAGGCCTCCCGCATCAGGAGCCGCGTCGTCGCGAGCTTGTCGTACTCGCCGAACCAGCCGTTGACGTGGATCGAGCTCACCTTGGCGGCCATGCCCTCCGCGAGCATCAGGTCGACGATGCGATCGACGTCGTCGCGTGGCAGCGCAGGAACGTCCTCGCAGTAGTCGATGGCGAGATCCGTTTCGCGGTAATGCTGGTCCGACGCGAAGGCGCACCCGGGCACGGCGCCGATGATCCGCTCGCCGATCGCCCGCAGTCGCGCTCGCATCGCCGTGCGTAGGTCGCCGTCGACCAAAAAGCGCCGCACGAGCTTGCGGCGCGACGCATCGAAGCGCATGTAGAACGAGCCGTTCTCGCCCACCACGGCGTCGACCGGCCACATTCGCGCGATGTGGTCGCACCAGCCGGCGGGACGCCCGGTGACCGGCACGACGATCCTGCCCGCTTCGTGCAGCCGCTCCAGCGCGGCGTACGCGGCGGCGGTGAGCTTGCCATCGGTCGTCAGCGTGTCGTCGATGTCGGTCAGGACCACGCGGATCGACCGACGGACGTCGAGCGGCATCTGCGCGAGCGGCTTGGGGCTCATCGCGCCATCCAGTCGGCGAGGCGCTCCTGTGCCTCGCGCGTCATGCCGAGCCCGCACTTGGTGCGCCGCCAGAGCACGTCGTCGGGCGTCGATGCCCATTCGTCGCGCTGCAGGTAGCGGACTTCCCGCTCGGCGAGGCCGTTGCCGAAATCGCAGCCGAGATCCGCGAACGTCCGGGCATCGCCCAGGATCGCGGGTGCGCGCGTGCCATGGCGATGCGCGAGTCCGCGCAACACGTCGGCCGGAAGAGCAGGGTAGCGCCGCGAAAGCTCGGCGAGCCAGGCGTCGCGATCGCCGTTCGGCAAATCGCCGCCGGGCAGCGGCTGCTTCTGCGTCCACTCGGCACCCATCGCCGGGAAGAACGGCCGCAACTCGGCGAGCGCCGCCTCGGCGAGCTTGCGGTACGTCGTGATCTTGCCGCCGAAGATCGAAAGCACCGGCGCGACCGGCTCGCCGGATGGATCGCGGGCGGCTTCGAGCTTCAGCACGTAGTCGCGCGTGATCGCCGATGGATCGCTCGTGCCATCGTCGTACAGCGGACGCACGCCGCTGTAGGTCCAGACGATGTCGGCGGCCGCCAGCGGCCGCTCGAGATAAGTGTTCGCGATCGACAGCAGATAGTCCGTTTCCTCCTCGGAAATTTGCGGATGCGCGTAGCGCTCGACGGGCACGTCGGTGGTGCCGATCAACGAATAGCGTTGCTGGTACGGAATGACGAACACGATCCGGTTGTCGGCGTTCTGCAGGATGTAGGCGTGAGGCTTGTCGTGCACGCGCGGCACCGTGATGTGGCTGCCCTTGACGTGGCGCACGCCCGCGGTCGCCGGCACACCGGCCAGGTCGCCCAGCACGGCGCGCACCCAGGGTCCCGCCGCGTTGACGAGCGCACGCGCGGTGATCTCTGCTGTCGCGCCCGCCGCATCGCGAAGCGTCGCGCGCCACGCGCCGCTCTCTCGCCGCGCATCGACGAGCGTCGTTCGCACGCGAATGTCCGCCCCGCGCGTACGCGCATCGAGCGCGTTGCAGACGACGAGCCGCGCGTCGTCGACGCGCGCATCCGCGTAGACGAATCCCTTGCGAAAGCGCGGCCGAAGCCCCGCGCCATATCCCGTCGCCGCGAGGCGCACCGCCGACGACTTCGGCAGCGTCATCCGGCCGCCCAGATGGTCGTATAGAAAGAGGCCGGCACGAATCATCCAGGCCGGCCGCAGATGCGGCTCGTGCGGCAGCACGAAAAGCAGCGGCTCGATGATGTGCGGCGCGAGGCGCAAAAGAACCTCGCGCTCGGCAAGCGCTTCCGCGACGAGGCGGAACTCGTAGTGCTCGAGATAGCGCAGGCCGCCGTGGATGAGCTTGGTGCTCGCCGACGACGTGTGCGCGGCGAGGTCGTCCTTCTCGACGAGCAGGACGGAGAGCCCGCGCCCCGCCGCGTCGCGCGCGATGCCGGCGCCGTTGATGCCGCCGCCGATCACGAGAAGGTCGAAGGGACCCGTATTCATCGACCGCGGCCATTCTACCGGATCGGTTACGATGATCGCCTCGCATCGGCCGCGCGAAACGTCATGAATCTCGTTCCCGAAATCACAGCGCTCGACGCCGAGATGCGCGCCTGGCGGCATCGGCTGCACGCGCATCCGGAAACCGCGTTCGAGGAGGAAGCGACCAGCCGTTTCGTCGCCGACAAGCTTCGCTCGTTCGGACTCGACGTGCATCAAGGGATAGCGAAGACCGGCGTGGTCGGCGTTCTGCGCAACGATACCGTCGACACCTCGATCGGCCTGCGCGCCGATCTCGACGCGCTGCACATCCACGAGCAGTCGGGCGTTCCGCACGCGTCGCGCAACGCCGGCCGCATGCATGCGTGCGGCCACGACGGCCATGCGACGATGCTGCTCGCCGCGGCGAAGGCGCTTGCGGCGCGACGCAACTTCCGGGGAACGCTGCATTTCATCTTTCAGCCGGCCGAGGAGAACGAGGGCGGCGGGCGCGTCATGGTGGAGGAGGGATTGTTCGATCGCTTCCCGATGCGCGCGGTGTACGGCCTGCATAACTGGCCGCGGATGCCGGCCGGCACGTTCGCGATGCGCGCCGGGCCGCTGATGGGCGCGTACGACGTGTTCGAGATCGTCGCGACGGGGAAGGGCGCGCACGCGGCGATGGCGTACCAGGGCAAGGATCCGATGCTCTTCGCGGCGCACGCGATCAACGCGCTGCAGACGATCGTGTCGCGCAACCTCCACCCGCTCGACGCCGGCGTCGTGAGCGTCACGCAGATCCACGCCGGCGACACCTGGAACGTGATCCCCGAGCAGGTCGTCCTGCGCGGCACCGTCCGCACCTTCGACGCGCAGGTACAGGACCTGATCGAACGGCGGATGAAGACGCTGGTCGACGGGATCGCCGCGATGTTCGACATGCACGCGGCGCTCCGCTACGAGCGGCGCTATCCGGCAACGGTAAACAGCGCGGAAGAAACGGCACGGGCTCAACGCGCGGCCGCTGCCGTCGTGGGCGAGCGGAACGTCGACACGGACCCGACGCCCGAGATGGGCAGCGAAGACTTCGCCTTCATGCTGCAGAAGAAGCCCGGCTGTTACGCATGGCTCGGCGCCGGCCGCGGTGCCGATACGCCGAACCTGCACAACCCGCACTACGACTTCAACGACGACGTGCTCGCGATCGGCGCGAGCTACTGGGTGAAACTCGCCGAGCAGGAGCTTCCGCTCAGCGCTTGAGGTCGCGCGGCGGCTCGCGCACCCACGCCTCGATCTGCGCCACGGCGCTCGCCACGCCGGTTTCCGCGGCGATGGCGCTTCCGACGCGGCGGGCTCGCGCTTGCATCCCCGGGTCGCGGGCAAGCTCGAGACGCGCCCGCAGCCGCGGCGCGGCAAGCCGCCTGTGCGTGAGCATCGGAGGCGCGACACCGACGCGCTCCAGGCACGTCGCCCAGAAGAACTGATCGGCGGCGAATGGCAGCACGACCGAAGGGACACCCGCGCGCGCTGCCGTGTGCGTCGTGCCCGCGCCGCCGTGATGCACGATCGTCGACATCCTCGGGAAGAGCCAGTCGTGGGGCACATGCGCGACCCGGCGGACGCTCGCCGGCAGGGCCGCGTCGCCGAACCCGCTCCAGCCCGAATGAACGATCGCGCGACGACCGTCGAGCGCACGCAGCACGACGTCGAGCAGCCGTTCGCGATCGAAGCCGAGCATGCTGCCGAAGCCCACGTACACGGGGGCCTCTCCTGCGTCGAGGAAAGCGACGAGGTCCGGATCGGGAACCACGCGTCTATCGCGCGGGGCGAACCAGTAACCGGTCATCGCGACGCGATCGGTCCAGTCGGCGGGACGGGGCACCAACGTCGGAGACACGCCGAACAATACCGGGTAGTCGTTCCACTCGCGACGACGAGGCGGCTGCCGCGCGACATCGTGCCGGGCCGCATTGACCGGGCCGCGAAAGGCGCGCCACATGAGCGACAGCACGAGGCGATGGCTCAGACGATTGAGCGGTCCCGGCAGGCGCATCGGCGGCAGGAATGGCGACGCGAACGCGCGGGTCGGCATCATCGGCTGCAGGCCGGCGCCGATCGCGCGGATGCGAAGGGCGTCGGCGGCCGCGAGCCCGACGTAGATCGCAAGCCCCGCGCAGATCACGACATCGCGGCCGCGTGCCTGGTCGAGCGCGACGCGCAGCCATTCGCCGGTATTCGCGGCGGCAATCGCGGCGAGGGTGCGCGCAACGTAGCGCGCGTCGGCGCCGCGAGGCGTCAACGCGGCAGCTGCCTTTCGCATGGCGGCCGCCATGTCGCCTGCGAGCGGCACGAACGGCACGCGAAGCGCTTCGGCATGCGCGATGCCGGCTCGCTCCGCGAGCAGCACGACGTCATGACCCGCATCACGGAGCCCGCGACACAGCGCGATCATCGGCCGCGTATCGCCTTCGGTGCCGAAGGTCAGCGCGGCGATGCGCACGAACGATCAGCCGGGACGCGTCATCGCCGCCGGGTCGACCCAGCGGTCGAAATCCTCGGCACTCACGAGCCCGAGCTTCAACGCCGCTTCGCGCAGCGTCGTCCCCTCGCGATGAGCGGAGAGGGCGATCTTCGCCGCGTTCTCGTAGCCGATGTGCGGATTGAGCGCCGTCACCAGCATCAGCGATTGCGCGACGTTTTGGCGGATCTGGTCGAGTGCCGGCTCGATGCCCTGCGCACAGCGCTCGTCGAACGAATCCATCGCGTCGCCGAGCAGCTCGATCGACTCGAGCGTGCCCTGCAGCATCACCGGCTTGTAGACGTTCAGCTGGAAGTTGCCCTGGCTGCCGGCGAATGCGACGGCCGTGTCGTTGCCGTAGACGCGCACGGCGACCATCGTCACCGCTTCGCACTGCGTCGGGTTGATCTTGCCGGGCATGATCGACGAGCCCGGCTCGTTGTCGGGAATCGTGATCTCGCCCAAACCCGCGCGCGGTCCGCTGGCGTGCCAGCGCACGTCGTTCGCGATCTTCATCAGCGCCCCCGCGAGGGTGCGCAGCGCAGCGCTGACGTTGACGATCGCGTCGTGCGCGGAGAGCAGAGCGAACTTGTTAGGCGCGGATACGAACGGCACGCCGGTCTCGCGGGCGATCACGGCGGCGACCGTCTCGCCGAATTTGGCATGCGCGTTGAGTCCGGTACCCACGGCGGTGCCGCCGAGCGCCAGCGGCAATAGCTGCGTGCGGGCGAACCCGATGGCGGCACGCGCGTCGTCGAGCTGCGCGACCCACCCGGAGATGATCTGGCCGAGCGTCACCGGCGTCGCATCCATCAGGTGCGTACGGCCGATCATCACGACATCGGCGAACGCGTGCGCCTTCGCGTCGAGCGTCGTGCGCAACCGCTCGAGCGCCGGCAACAGGCGCCGGTCGAGCACGTCGACCGTCGCAATGTGCATGACGGCCGGGAACGTGTCGTTCGACGACTGTCCGCGATTGACGTCGTCGTTCGGATGAATCGGCTTCTTCGAGCCGACGACGCCGCCCGCGAGCTGGATCGCGCGATTCGCGATCACCTCGTTCGCGTTCATGTTCGACTGCGTGCCCGAGCCGGTCTGGAAGACGACGAGCGGGAATTCGGCGTCGAGCCGGCCGTCGACCACCTCCTGCGCCGCGCGCGCGATCAACGCCACCTTGTCGGCCGGCAGCTCGCCCAGTTCGCCGTTCGCGAGCGCCGCCGACTTCTTCAGCACACCGAATGCGCGGATGACGGGCCGGCCCCAGCGGAAGCGGTCGACGCCGATCGGGAAGTTCTCGATCGAGCGTTGCGTCTGCGCGCCCCACAGGTGATCGGCCGGTACGCGCACCTCGCCGAGCGCGTCCTTCTCGATGCGGATGTTCGACTCGTTCGCCATGATCCAGAATGCTACTCCGCCCGCGCGCTCGCCGAGGATGCGCGCCGTTTCGCCTTGCCCTTCGCCGCCTTGCGCGGACGGGGCAGCGCGGCGACGGGCCTCGGCACGAGCTTGCGCAGTTCGGCGAGCAGCGCCTGCTGGCGCGCATCGAGACCCGCTTCGGTCTCGAGCCAGTCGAACACCTCGTTCAGTTCCTGGCGGTCCGACGTGCCGTGCATGAGCTTCGGCAACGACGCCTTCGCGAGCTTCGGCTCGAACTCGACGACCAGCGTCTCCTCGTGCAGGAGCCGGCGGAACTGATCCTCGTCGATGTTGCGCAGCACGCCGGTCGGCGCGAGCAGCTCGCGCGTGTGCTCCATCTGTGCGAGCCGGCGTTTGCCGCCACCCGCCTTCACGATCAGGATGCCGGTGCGGATGATCGCCTCGGGCAATCCACCCTGGTCGATTTCGTCCAGCACCTGGCGCACCGCGGGCAGCGCGCGCGCGTCGAACGGCGTCCGGCGACGAATCATGGCGCGCTGGTCGGCCATCGACAGCGAGAGAAGGTTGCCGTAAACCTCGAAGAACGCGGCCTCGCTCGCCGCGTCGCGAAGGTCGCGGTACAGGTCGAGCGCCGCGCTCACGCACTGCGCCTGCAAATGCTCGAGGCTGCGAACGACGTTGTCCGCCGCGCGAGGACGCCGGTACGCGCGAGCAGCGGCCGCCAGCGCGGGCAGCGGCGCGAGGATCGGATTGCGGTCCGAGAACCACCAGCGCTGCATGCGCAGCGGATGCCATTCGCGCAGCACCTTGCCGACCCACTCGGGCACCGTCTCGCGCACCAGCGGCCGCACCAGCAACTCATAAGCGCGTTCGTTCAACTCGGAGAGCGCGGCGACGGCCTCGAACGGCTTCTCGTCGACGCGATCGTATTTCTGCATCCGCTTCAGGTCCTCGAGCTTGCGCTCGTGCAGCGTCACGTCGTACTCGACGTTGCCATCGGCGCCGGTCTTCTCGTGGATCTCCATGCCGTAGAGCCCCGGCGGCAGCGCCTGGATGTACTTCAGCACCGAGACGATCTGCGTATGCTCCTTCTTCGCCACCTTGCCGGAGACGAAGATGCCGAGGTGGCCGACGTCCTCGTGAATCAGGCCGACGATCGTCTGACCGTTCGCCTTGATCTCCTCGGTGCTCGAATAAAGGTCGCTGATCCAGTTGAATGCCTGCTGCGGAGGCGTGATGTTGTCGCCCATCGACGCGAAGACGATGATCGGCTGCTTGATCGCCTTGAGGTCGAAGTAGCGCCCGGGACCGAGGCGCGCCTCGCCTTGTGCGAGCTTGTTGCCGATGAACAGGTTGTTGACGATCCAGCGGATCTCCTCCTCGTTCATCAGGTAGAAACCGCCCCACCAGCGCTCGAAGTCGAGAAAGCGCGGCGCCTCGTCGTCGACGTCGTCGAACAGGTCGTAGTACTTGTCGAAGTACGTGTTCGCCGGATTGAGGTTCTCGAAGTTCCCGACGAGGTGTGCGCCGTCGAACTTGCCGGCGCCGAGATCGCTGGCGAACAGCGACAGCCACGTCCCGCCGAGCAGGCCGCCCGCGTAGCGCATGGGGTTGTCGCCGTCGTTGCCGGCCCAATACGACATCGGCGCACCGTTGATCACGAGCGCGCCCGCAATGTCGGGACGCGCCGCGGCAAGCATCATCACCGCCCAGCCGCCCTGGCAATTGCCCACGAGCACCGGCTTCGCGCTTTCGGGATGCCGCTCCGCGACGAGCCGCACGAATTCCGCTTCGGCGTCGGTGACGTCGGCGAGCGTCTGGCCCGGCTCGGGCTCGGGAAAGAAGATCACGAAATACACCGGGTGCCCGGCGGAAAGTGCGACGCCGACCTCGGAGTCCTCCTTGAAGCCGCCGATGCCCGGCCCGTGGCCGGCGCGCGGATCGATGATGATGTAGGGCCGCAGCCGGTCGTCGACCTCGACGCCGTCGGGCGGGATGATCCGCACGAGCGCGTGATTCACCGGCCGCTCGAACGTCCTGCCGTCGCAAAGCATCTCGTATCGGTAGGCGAGCACGGGCGGCTTGCCTGCTTCCTCGTGTGCAATCCAGTTGTTGCCGCGCTGGCGCAGCGTGTCGAGGAACAGCAGCGAGCGCTGCACGAAATCGACGCCGTACTCCCACGCGTCGTTGCCGTGCTCGGCGGCGGACGGACCGGTGGGAAGCGACGCGGCATAGGCGGCGTACGCCTTGCGGATGCGTTCGCCGTACGCCCCGTACGCGTCGCGCACGCGCCGCTCGAGCACGCTCGCCACATTGCGCGAAATCGAGAGCGAGCGGTCGATCGTCTGGTTCAGGTTCGGCATGGCGCAGATTCCTCGTGTAAGAGCACGCAGCGTCGACGCTCGCCGCCGCAAACCGGCCTCGTCCGGCGCTCGGTGCGTTCCCGAAGCGACCCGAACGGGCGCGGCCTTCCTACCCTCGGAGATGAGGGCATCGATGCACCTTGGCAATGCGGGCGGCCAAAACCAACGGGGCGGCCTGTCGGCTGCCCCGTGCCGATCCGGGAGACGCGCGGCTTAAGCGCGGTGGCGAAGCTTGCGAATCGCCTCGATCTGCGCGACCGCCGCGGCGAGCTCCGCTTCGGCGTGCGCGATCTCTTCCTTCGACGTCTTGTTCTGCATCGCTTCCTCGGCGGCTCGCTTCGCTTCGAGCGCGGCCTTCTCGTCCAGGTCCTTGGCGCGAATCGCCGTGTCGGCGAGAACGGTCACGATGTGCGGCTGCACCTCGAGATATCCGCCCTGCACGAACACGAGCTCCTCGGCCGCCGAATCGGCCGGCTTGATGCGCACCGAACCAGCCTTGATCTGGGTGAAGAGCGGCGTGTGGCGCGGATAGATGCCGAGCTCGCCCTGGATCCCGGGGAGCACGACGAATTCGGCCTCGCCCGAGTAGATCTGCTCCTCGGCGCTGACGACGTCGACGTGGATGGTGTTGGCCATTATTGCAGCGTCTTCGCCTTCTCGAACGCTTCGTCGATGGTGCCGACCATGTAGAACGCCTGCTCGGGCAGCTGGTCGCATTCGCCGTTGACGATCATGTTGAAGCCCTTGATCGTGTCCTTGAGCGTGACGTACTTGCCCGGCGCGCCGGTGAACACTTCGGCGACCGTGAACGGCTGCGACAGGAAGCGCTGGATCTTCCGCGCGCGTGCGACGACGAGCTTGTCCTCCGGCGACAGCTCGTCCATGCCGAGGATCGCGATGATGTCGCGCAGCTCCTTGTAACGCTGCAGCGTCTGCTGGACGCGCCGCGTGCACGTGTAGTGCTCGTCGCCGATCACGTTCGGATCGATCTGGCGCGACGTCGAATCGAGCGGGTCGACCGACGGGTAGATGCCGAGCGCTGCGATGTCGCGCGAGAGCACGACGGTCGCGTCGAGGTGGCCGAACGTCGTGGCCGGCGACGGGTCGGTCAAATCGTCGGCGGGCACGTACACGGCCTGGATCGACGTGATCGATCCCGTCTTCGTCGACGTGATCCGCTCCTGCAAGCGTCCCATCTCCTCGGCGAGCGTCGGCTGGTAACCCACGGCGGACGGCATCCGGCCGAGCAACGCGGACACCTCGGTGCCCGCGAGCGTGAAACGGTAAATGTTGTCGATGAAGAGCAGCACGTCGCGCCCCTCGTCGCGGAAGTTTTCGGCGATCGTGAGGCCCGTGAGCGCGACACGCAGGCGATTGCCCGGGGGTTCGTTCATCTGGCCGTACACCATCGCGACCTTCGACTTCGAAAGCTCGTCCTTGTTGACGACGCCCGCCTCGATCATCTCGTGGTAGAAGTCGTTGCCCTCGCGCGTGCGCTCGCCGACGCCGGCGAAAACCGACAGCCCGGAGTGCGCGGTCGCGATGTTGTTGATGAGCTCCATCATCGTGACCGTCTTGCCGACGCCGGCACCGCCGAAGAGCCCGACCTTGCCACCCTTCGCAAACGGGCACACGAGGTCGATGACCTTGATGCCCGTTTCGAGGAGCTCGGTCGACGGCGACAATTCCTCGAACTCCGGCGCCGTGCGATGGATCGACATGATCCGATCGGCGGCAACCGGGCCGCGCTCGTCGATCGGCCGGCCGAGCACGTCCATGATCCGGCCGAGCGTGCCGAGCCCCACCGGAACGGAAATCGGCGCGCCGGTGTTGGTCACCTGCATGCCGCGGCGCAGTCCGTCGGACGAGCCGAGCGCGATCGTGCGCACGATGCCGTCGCCGAGCTGCTGCTGGACCTCGAGCGTGAGCCCGATCTCGTCCATCTTGAGCGCATCGAAGATCTTGGGCATCCGGTCGCGAGAAAACTCCACGTCGACGACCGCGCCGATGCACTGCACGATCGTTCCCAGGTTGCTGGTTGCACGTTGGTCCATGGCTTTACCTGTTGAGGGTCGGACGTCGGCTGTTCACGCCGTGGCATCGCTCCAGCCGGCAGGCCGGAGCAGCCGGGTCAAACGGCGGCCGCGCCTCCGACGATTTCGGACAGTTCCTTGGTGATCGCGGCCTGCCGCGTCTTGTTGTAGATGAGCTGCAGCTCGTTGATGATCTTGCCGGCGTTGTCGGAAGCCGCCTTCATCGCGACCATCCGCGCCGACTGCTCCGACGCGATGTTCTCGTTGACCATCTGGAAGATCACGGCTTCCATGTAGCGGCGCATCATCCCGTCGAGGAGCTCGCGGGCGTCGGGCTCGTAGATGTAATCCCACGCGCTGTCGGAGACGTCGACCTGGCGCACCTCGCCCGTTGGCGTCGTATACCGATCGGGGATCGGCACGACCTGCACCTGCCGCGGCTCCTGGCGCATCGTGTTGACGAAGAGCGTCGAGAAGACGTGGATCTCGTCGATCTGCCCTCCGATGTACGCGTCGATCAGCACCTTCACGGGACCGACCAGCCGGTCGAGCCGCGGACGGTCGCCGAGCTGCACGGCCTGCGACACGATGTGCGCGCCCATCCGCTGCAGGAAGCCCAACCCCTTGTTGCCCAGCGCGACGTAGTCGACCTCGACGTTCTTCGCGCGCCACTCCTTGTGCTGCGCGAGCACGAGCCGCAGCACGTTCGTGTTGAGCCCGCCACATAGTCCCTTGTCGGTCGTGACCACGATCGCCCCGACGCGCCTGACCGGGTTGCGCTTCAGCAGGAACGGGTGGTGGTACTCGGTGTTGGCCTTGGCGATGTGCATGACGATGTTGAAGACGCGGTAGACGTACGGACGCGACGCGCGCATCCGGTCCTGCGCCTTCTTCATCTTCGACGCCGCGACCATCTCCATCGCTTTCGTGATCTTGCGCGTGCTCTGCACGCTCTTGATCTTGTTTCGTATTTCCTTCGAGCCCGCCATTCCGCTCTTTCCTCGCCGTCCCCTAATACGTTCCGGTTTTCTTGAAATCCTCGATCGCCGCGGCGAGCGCCTTCTCGTCGTCGGCGGTCAGGTCCTTCGTCTGCTCGATCCTGTCCATGATCGCCGCGTACTTGCTCTTCATGAATTGTCGCAGCGCGGACTCGAACGCGAGCGCCTTCTCGACCGGAACATCGTCGACGAAGCCGCGGTTCACCGCGAACAGCGTCAGCGCCATCTCGTTCACCTGCAGCGGCTGGTACTGCGGCTGCTTCATGAGCTCGGTGACCAGCCGGCCGCGATCGAGCTGCTTGCGCGTCGCTTCGTCCAAGTCCGATGCGAACTGCGCGAACGCGGCGAGTTCGCGGTATTGCGCGAGTGCGAGGCGCACGCCGCCGCCGAGCTTCT
>DATIEN010000025.1:0-20264 GCA_035455705.1 Casimicrobiaceae bacterium
GTCTCTGACCCTGCTTTGGTCTCTGACGCCACTTCGGATCCGATCGAGCCGCGCCCTTCGCGCTTCGCGGCCCCGTTGCGCTCGATCGTCGCCGTCGCCGTGTTCCTGCTCGCCTGGCAGTTCGGCGTGCCGCTCGTGCACGTCCCCGCTTACGTGCTGCCGTTGCCGTCGGTGATCGCGCATCGCTTTGCCGAGACGTTCACGCTGCAGCTCGTCAATCTCGGCGTCACCGCGATGACGACGCTCGCGGGGCTCGCGATCGCGCTCGTCGTCGGCGTGCTCCTCGCGCTGCTCGTCGTCTACGTCGAGTCCGTGAAGAGCGTGATCATGCCGTTCCTGGCCGCGTTCAACAGCATCCCGAAGATCGCGATCGCGCCGCTGTTCGTGATCTGGTTCGGCCTTGGCGCCGAGTCGAAGATCCTGCTCGCGTTCCTGCTCGCGCTGTTCCCGATCTTCGTCAACTCGGTCACCGGGTTGGGCGAGATCGAGCCCGACATCCTCGACCTGTCGCGGATCGCGGGCGGCTCGGCTTATCGGGTGTTCACGCAAGTGCGGCTGATGCACGCGACGCCGTACATCACCGACGCGCTGAAGGTCGCGTTCCCGCTCGCGCTCGTCGGCTCGATCGTCGGCGAGTTCATCGGCGGCAACAGGGGAATCGGCCAGCTCGTGCTCGCGGCCCAGTTCAACCTCGATACGCCGCTCGTGTTCGCGGCGCTCCTGTCGATCACGCTTTTCACGACGCTCGGCATCGGGCTCATCACGCTGTTCGAGCGCCGCTTCCTCGGGTGGCGGCCGTCGCAGCGGACACGTTGAGCGGCGACGGGGTTTGCCCGTCCTGCAACGGTAAGCCCGTCCGATCGGCCGCGGTGCGCACGTCGGCCGACGGCGCTGTTTCTACGCCTTCCGGAATGCGACGCCGTCCGCGTAGAGGACGCCGTCGCGCAGCTCGCCGATCGCCTCGTAGCCGGTCGCCGGATCGCGGAAGTGCACGTGCAAACCGTCGTCGCTTCGCCAGATGCCGTGGAAGCGGCGGCCGCTGTCGGTGCGAAGCTCGTCGAACGTGCCATCGGGGCCGAGCCGGACGCGCATCCGCCCATCGGCCGAGAGCCAATCGCCGGTGATGTCGTCCATCGTCAGTGCGCGCCCGCCGCTTCGGCTCCGCCGGCCGTTCCCTTGACTGGCCGCGCCAGCCAAACGACGACGATCAGCACGAGGAACAGCAGCGCGGACGCGAGGAACACGTCGTTCGCGGACAGCATGAACGCCTGTTGGTCGACCATGCGGTTCAGCATCGCGTAGCTCTGCTCGGTCGTGAGACCGCTTGCCTGCATCGTCGATAGCGCTTGCGCCGATGCAGCGTTGCCGCCGATCTGCTCGACGAGCTGCGCATGATGCAGCGTCGCGCGATGATCCCAGAACGTCGTCGCGATCGACGTGCCGAATGACCCGGCGGTGATCCGCGCGAAGTTGAAGAGGCCGGATGCCGACGGGATCCGCGGCGGGGCGAGGCCCGACAGCGACAGCGTGACGAGCGGAATGAAGAACAGCGCCATCGCCGCGCCCTGGATGATCGTGGGGATCATCAGCGTCCAGAAGTCGGCGGACGTGTTGAACTGCGAGCGCATGTAGAGAACGAGCGCGAAGACGATGAACGCCCCGGTGGCGAAGATCCGCGGATCGATCCTGTGCACGGTTCGTCCGACGATCGGCGTCAGGACGATCGCGAGCAGGCCCACCGGCGCGAGCACGATGCCCGCCTCGGTCGCCGTGTAGCCCATGTACTGCTGAAGCCATAGCGGCAGCAGCACGACGTTGCCGAAGAACGCGCCGTAAGCGAGCGACATCGCGAGCGAGCTCGTCCAGAAATTGCGCCGCGCGAAGAGCTTCAGATCGACGACCGGATGGGTCTCGGTCAGCTCCCAGACGACGAAGATCGCGAAGCCGACGAGCGCGGTAATGGCGAGGATGCGGATCTCGGGCGACCCGAACCAGTCGAGATCCTTGCCCTTGTCGAGCATGATCTGCAGCGCGCCGACCCACAGCACGAGCAGGCCGAGGCCGACGGCGTCGATCGGCAGCTTGTGCGTCTCGGTTTCGCGCGTTCGGTAGATCGCCCAGGTCGCGGCCGCGGCGACGACGCCGACGGGGACGTTGATGTAGAAGATCCAGGGCCAGGAGATGTTGTCGGTGATCCAGCCGCCCAGCACGGGACCGACGACCGGCGCGACGAGCGTCGTGATCCCCCACAGCGCGAGCGCCGTGCCGGCCTTGGCCTTCGGATAGCTCGACAGAAGCAGCGACTGCGAAAGCGGGATCATGGGCCCGGCCACCGCGCCCTGCAGCACGCGAAACGCGATCAAAAAGCCCAGCGTCGGCGCCAGCGCGCACAGGAACGATGCGAGCACGAACAGCAGCACCGATCCGATGAAGAGCTGCACCTGCCCGTAGCGCTGCGTGAGCCAGCCGGTGAGCGGCAACGAGATCGCGTTTGCCACGCCGAACGACGTGATCACCCAGGTCCCCTGGTCGGGCGACACGCCGAGGTCGCCCGCGATCGCGGGCAGCGAGACGTTGGCGATCGACGTGTCGAGCACGTTCATGAACGTCGCGAGCGACAGCGCGACGGTGCCGAGCGCGAGCGTCGCGCCCGTGAGGGGCGCGGGCTCTGGCCGGCCTGGAGCCGCGGAACGGCTCACGATGGAAACCGCGTCACCGGGACGCGGCCATCCGTGGCGGCGCGTTCGCAGGTGCGGCCGAACCTGCCACGCGGGGCGCGGCGCTGGCGGCGGCGCCTGCGTTGGCAGAAGCGAGGCCGTCGTTTGCGGCGATGATCGCCCGAACGCGCTTGTCGGCTTGCGCATCGACCGCGTCATAGACGTCGGTGCGAAGCGGCGGCGTCGCCTGGGCGAGCTGCGGCAGCCGCGTGCCGCTGCGCTCGTGCGTGTCGACGTCGACCTGCATCGACAGGCCGACCTGCAGCGGATGCTCGGCGAGCTCCTTCGCGTCGAGCGCGATGCGCACCGGCACGCGCTGCACGATCTTGATCCAGTTGCCCGTCGCGTTCTGCGCGGGCAACAGCGCGAACGCCGAGCCGGTGCCGGCCCCGAACCCGGCTACCTTGCCGTGGAAGCGCACCTTGCCCCCGTAGACGTCGGCGGTGAGCGTCACCGGCTGGCCGATGCGCATCGTCGCGAGCTGCGACTCCTTGAAGTTCGCATCGACCCACACCTGGTCGAGCGGCACGATGGCCATCAACGGCGCTCCGGGCGCGACGCGCTGGCCAAGCTGCGCGCTGCGCTTCGCGACGTAGCCGGAGACGGGCGCCGGGAGCGTCGTGCGCGCAAGATCGAGGTACGCGTCGTGCACCTGCGCGGCGGCGCCGAGCACGTCCGGGTGGTTCTCGACCGTCGTGCGCTCGACGCGCGCCCGGTTCGCGGCGAGCTGCTGCTGCGTGGCGGCGAGCGCCGCTCTCGCGCTCGTGAGTGCGTCGCGCGCGTGCTGCAGCTCCTCGCCCGACACCGCGCCGGAGCGCGCGAGCCGCTCGCGTCGCGCGAGGTCCTCGCTCGCGCGCGCGACCTCGGCATTGCGCATGTCGACGTTCGCCTTGAGCTCCGCCGTGGTCGCGAAGAGACCGCGTACGTCGCGAACCGTCTTCGCGAGCTTCGCGTCGGCCTGCTCGAGCGCGATCCGCGCGTCCGACGGATCGAGCTCGACGAGCGGCGTTCCCGCCTCGACGAATTGCGTGTCCTCGGCGGCGATCTTCACGACCGTGCCCGCGATCTGCGGGGTGATCTGCACGACGTTGCCGCTCACGTAGGCATCGTCGGTCGACTGCTCGTAGCGCAGCACGATCGCCCAGTACGCGCCGTACGCGAGTCCGACGATCGCGAAAGCGCCGCCGACGATCGCGAGCCAGCGCTTGCGCGTGCCGTTTCCGTTGTTTGCATCAAGGGTCTTCTCGTCGCTCATCGTTCTCGTCCATTCGTCATCGAGACCGGCGTCGGCTCGTACCCCCCGCCCAGGGCACGCACGAGGCCGATCGACAGCTCCAGTGCCCGCGCGCGCAAATCCGCGTCGAGGCTTTGCTGCGCGAGCATCGGTTGTTCGGCGGAAAGGACCTGCAGGTAGTTCCCGAGGCCTTCGCGGTAACGCAGGAGCGCGAGGTCGTACGCTTCGCGGGTCGTCGTCAGTGCAAGGCGTTCCTGTGCGCGCTGCTCGTCGAGGCTCGCAAACGACACGAGCTGGTCCACGACATCGCGCATCGCGTTCGCGAGCGCCTGGCTGTACTGCTCGACCGCGATGTCGTAATCCGCGTTCCTGCCGGCGAGTTCGGCGCGAAGCCTTCCGGCGTCGAAGATCGGCAGCGTTACCGCCGGTGCGACGCCGAGCGTGCGGCTCGCCGCCGACAGCAGATTCGCACCTCCGAGGCTCTGCAGCCCGACGAAGGCGAACAGGTTCACGTTCGGATAGAACGCGGCCCTTTGTGATGCGATCGCCCGGTTCGCCGCTTCGACGCGCCATCGTTGCGCGACGATGTCCGGCCGGTGGCCGAGCAGGTCGGCCGGCACGCTTGTCGGCAACGCGACTTGCGTGAGGCCGCTGGCGGTCGGGCGCGCGATCGCGAGGCCGCGATCGGGACCCTTGCCCATCAGTGCCGCGATCGCATTGCGTGCAAGCGCGATGCGCTCATCGAGCGCGGCGATCGCCTCGCGCGTGGCGGGCAGCGCCGCCTCGGCCTGCTTCACCTCGAGCTTCGAGTCGATGCCGGCCGCATTGCGGTCGCGGGTCAGCGCCGCGATCTGCTCGCGGGATGCGAGCGTCTGCCTCGCCACGTCGAGCTCGAGGTAGGCGCGCAGAAGCTGCGCGTAGGCACGCGCGATGTCGGTGGACAGCGCAAGCCGCGCCGCGTAGGCGTCGATCTCGGTGGCGCCCGCCTGTCCGAGAGCCGCTTCGTAGGCATTGCGATTCTTGCCCCAGAAATCGATTTCCCAGTCGAGCGACAGCTGCAGGTCCGAGAGCGTCTGCGTGGTCCCCCCGAACGGTGGCGGAACGAGGCCGTGCTCGGGGAAGTGCTCGCGCGTCGTCGAAGCGGCGGCGTCGACGCGCGGGTAGAGCGCACTGTGGCTTTCCGCCGCGAGCGCCAAGGCCTTGCGCGTGCGGGCAGCGGCGATGTTCAGCGTCGGATTGTCCGCGAGCGCCTCGTCCATCAGCGCATCGAGCTGCGGGTCGCCGAACGCCTTCCACCAGTCCGTCGCCGGCCAAGCGGCGTTGTCGATCGCTGCCGCGGACAGCGTGCGCTCCGAGGCGAGGTCGTTCGCATCGCGCATCGTCGCGCTCGGCGCGAGGCCACTCGTGCTCGCGCAGCCGGCGAGCAGCACGCAAGTCAGCGTGACGAGGGCGGGAAGCCGGGGAAGGTGCATGGACAAGCTTTCGGAGTTAGTACTTGCTAGGGCTATCGATGCCTAGGCAACAAAATGACCAAAACCAATCAACGATTGGCGAGCATCCGGTGCAGCAGCGTTTCGAGGATGCGCCGGTCCTCGTCGCTGAAGCCGCGCAGGAACTGCGCATGCACGCGGTCCTTGGCGGCGATCAACTGCGGAAAGAGCGCCTTGCCCGCGACGGTGAGCTCGAGGTTCATCGCACGCCGATCTTCCGGGTGCGGCACGCGGCGCACCAGGCCCTTCTGCTGCAGCCGGTCGATCATCCGCGTCATCGCGCCCGGGTCGTACGAGATCGACTTGCAGAGACGGGCCGCCGAATCGGCCTCGCCATAGGCGACCGACGAAAGCACGAAGAGCTGGGGCGCCGAGATTTCGAACGGCGCGAGCTCGCGATCGAGCGCGTCGATCAGCTCGACGCGCAGACGATTGATGAGCCGCAGCAGTCCGTGGGCGGGCTTGGGCGGTACCGCATCGGCCGGGGGGAGGAAATGCGCACGAGGAGTCATCGCCGCGAGTATAGGTGCCTAGGCAACTGTTGTCAAGGCCATCATTGCCCACCGGCGGAACGGATAGCGGCTTTGCTAGACTGGAATTCGACATGGCCGCGTTGCCCGACACTGGCGCAGGCGCCGCCGCCGAGGCGCCCGCAACGCCCGTCGCAGCGCCGTCGCGCCGGCTCGCGCACATCCTCGCTCTCGACGACTTCGAGGCCGCCGCGCGCCGCCATCTGCCGCGGCCGGTCTTCGGTTACGTCGCAGGCGCCGCGGAGACGGACTGGACGCTTGCCGACAATCGGCGCGCATTCGGCGAATACGGCTTCCTGCCGCGGATGCTCGTCGACGTTTCCAAGCGCTCGGCGCGCACGACGCTGTTCGGGCAGGCGTATTCGGCGCCGTTCGGCATTGCGCCGCTCGGCATCAGCGCGCTTTACGCCTACCGGGGCGACCTCGTGCTCGCGGCGGCTGCCGCGCGGGCGAACGTTCCGATGGCGATGAGCGGATCGTCGCTGATCCCGCTCGAGGCGGTGGCCGCGGCGTCGCCGGCAACCTGGTTCCAGGCGTACCTGCCGGGCGATGACAGCGCAATCGTCGCGCTGATCGAGCGCGTAGCACGCGCCGGCTTTCGCACGCTCGTCGTGACCGTGGATTCGCAGGTTGCCGGCAATCGCGAGAACAACGTTCGCGCCGGCTTCTCGACGCCCCTGCGGCCGACGTTGCGCCTCGCATGGGATGGTCTGTCGCACCCGCGCTGGCTGTTCCAAACATTCCTGCGTACGCTCGTCCGCCACGGCATGCCGCACTTCGAGAACAATTTCGCGACGCGCGGTGCGCCGATCCTGTCGTCGTCGGTGCTGCGCGACTATTCCGCTCGCGGTCATCTGCATTGGGCGCACTGGCGGATGATTCGGCACATGTGGAGCGGGCGCCTGCTCATCAAGGGAATCCTCGACAAGGCGGACGCGCAGCGCGCGAGCGACGAGGGCGCCGACGGCATCATCGTGTCGAACCACGGCGGCCGCCAGCTCGACGGGGCCGTCAGCGCGCTGCGCGTATTGCCGGGGATCGTCGCCGCGTGCCCGGACGTGCCGGTCATGCTCGACGGCGGCGTACGGCGCGGAACCGACGTGCTGAAGGCGCTCGCGCTCGGCGCGAGGTTCGTGTTCGTCGGTCGGCCGTTCGCGTACGCGGCCGCGATCGGCGGCGTCGACGGCGTCCTGCGCGCGATCGCGCTGCTTCGGGAAGAAATCGAGCGCGACATGGCGATGCTCGGCATCAACGACCTGCGCGAGCTTCACCCCGGCTGGCTCGTTCGCATTCGCGGCCGGGCGCTGGAGTAGCGGCGCTTGAACCCTCGGCGCTTCCGCGACCGCAAGCTCGCGCTGCGGCGACGCCTTGCCTCGTGGTTCGTGAGCGATCGCGCGTACGTCGCGTACCACTATCGAAAGACGTTCGGCCGCGCGCCCGATCTGGCGCATCCTGCCGGCTTCAACGAAAAGATCCTGGTCAAGATCCTGGGCGACCGCCGCCCGTACCTGACGTTGTTCTCCGACAAACTGCGGGTGCGCGAGCACGTACGGCGCGCCGCCCCCTGGCTCGCCTTGCCGCAGCTGTACTGGCATTCGCCGGATGCAGACGCACTCGACCTCGAGCGGCTTCCGCTTGCGTTCATGCTGAAGCCGAACCATGGCAGCGGCTGGCTCCGCGCGGTGCACGACAAGCGCAGCGTCGCGCGCGAGGAACTCGTGCGGCTCGCCCGGCGCTGGCTCGCGTCCGATTTCAGCATCGTCGGACGCGAGTGGTCGTACCGCAACATCCGTCGCGCGGTGTTCGCCGAGGAGCTCTTGCCCGGCGACGACGGCCAGCCGCCGATCGACTACAAGCTGTTCGTATTCGGAGGCAAGGTTCGCCTGGTCCAGGTGGACCGCGATCGCTTCCGGCGCCATACGCAGGTACTTTTCGACGAGCAATGGCGGCCGATCGACGGAACCGTGAAGGGAGCGCCGGGCAGTCGCGTCCCGCCACCGGCCGCGCTGACGGCGATGGTCGCGGCCGCGGAGGCGCTCTCGCTCGACGTCGATTTCGTGCGTGTCGATCTTTACGACATCGCCGGCACGCCATACTTCGGCGAGCTCACGCACTATCCTAACAAGGGGCTGAGCCGTTTCGATCCGCCGACGCTCGATCGCCGCTTCGGCGAGTACCTTCGTCTCGACGACTTCGGCAACGATGCGCCGCGCGTCTTGTACGACCCGGCAAGGAGTCCGGCCACCGCTTGAAACGTTGCAATCGAAAGAAGAGCCGCCAGCAATTAGTCGGGCGCGGGCCGAACTGCCGCGCCGAGCACCTCTCTAACGAACGCGAATCTCCGGAGACGCCGGGTTCGCATCCGCAGCAGCCGACAACAAGAGGTGACGATTCATGAAGCGAATTCCCCGCGGTAGCGTGCTGGCCGTCGCGCTTTGCGCGATCCTGTCCGCGTGCGCGTCGACCGGCACGCGCGTGGCGACCGATTCCGATGCCTACAAGGCGATGGCGAGCAGCCAGCAAGCATGGTGCTCGCAATTCGCGTCGACCTGCGGCTGCCAGATGAATGGCCAGCCGGTCACGTGCGCGCTCGCATCGACCTGCATCAATACGAGCAGCTGCAAGTCGCAGTAGCGTTCCGGTGCAAACCCCGGCGTCCATCGGCGCCAGGGACGTCCGGAATTCGACGGCGAGAGCAACCGAGGCGCCGAGCGCACAGCGTCGGGCCGCCGGGGCTCGCGCACGTCGCATGCGAACGGTCTCGTCGTGCATCGGGCTGACGGCGTTTCGATAGTGTGATGAAATCGCGTCGTGCATCATCACGACGCAGGCGGCTTACCGCCATCGGCCCCACCTGTCCCATGCCACGATACGAGGCGGCGTTCGCGCGAGTGACGCGGTCGATCCATGGACCTCGCCGCCTTTCTCGCCCATCACGCGATCGACGCGAAGCGCTTCGAGCACAGGCCGGTGATGACCGTCGAGGAGTCGCGCCGGCTCGTCCCCGACCTGCCGGGTGCGAAGACGAAGAACCTGTTCCTTCGCGACAAGAAGGGCGCGCGGCACATTCTCGTCACCGTGGGTCAGGACATCGCGGTCGACCTGAATGCGCTCGGCCTGATGCTCGGTGCGGGGCGCCTCGGGTTCGCCTCGCCGGAGCGATTGCGCAAGTACCTTGGCGTTGCGCCCGGCTCGGTCAGCCTGCTTGCGCTCGTCAACGACCGGACGCATGCGGTCGAGTTCGTTCTGGACCGGCGGCTTTGGGACGCCGACGCGGTGCAGGCGCATCCGCTCGTCAACGACGCGACGATGGTGATTCCGCATCCGCAACTCGAACGCTTCCTGGCGGCGACGGGTCATGCGGCGCACATCGTCGACGTCCCCGGACGACGCGAAACCGATGTCTGATGGCGGCAGCGAGGACCCTGCATGAACGATGAACACGGCGAGGGGGCCGGATTTCGCGATCTGCTGATCCGTTACGGCGGAGACGAGTACCCCGAAATCGTCGAGAAGGCGACCGGCTCGTACGTCACCGACGCGAAGGGTCGCCGGATCCTGGACTTCACGTCCGGCCAGATGTGCGCGACGGTCGGCCACAACCATCCCAACATCGTCGCGGCGATCAAGCGCAGCTGCGACAACGCGCTGCACCTCTTCTCCGGCATGATTCCGAGAAGCGTCGTGCAACTCGCCGAGGCTCTCGCCAAGATCCTGCCGCCGCCGCTTCGCAAGTCGCTGTTCCTCAACACCGGCAGCGAAAGCAACGACGCGGCGATCCGGATGGCGAAGCTCGCCACCGGCGGCTTCGAAGTCGTCGGTCTCGGCGGCTCGTGGCACGGCGTCACGGGCAACGCGAGCGGCGTCTCGTTCGCGAGCGATCGCAAGGGCTATGGGCCCGGGATGCCCGGCACCTACGCGATTCCCGAGCCGAACGCCTATCGCTGTCCGGTGAAGCACTGCCGCGACCGTTGCGACCGCACCTGCATGAAGGTCGGCTTCGAGCTCTACGACATGCAGTCGACCGGGGCGCGTGCCGCGGTGATCGCCGAGCCGGTCATCAGCGCCGGCGGCGTCATCGTGCCGCCGCCCGGCTACTTCGACGCGCTCGCGCACGAAACGCGCAAGCGCGGCATGCTGCTGATCTTCGACGAGGCGCAAACCGCGTTCGGCCGCCTCGGTCATTGGTTCGCCGCGTCGCACCTCGGCGTGACGCCGGACCTGATGACGGTGTCGAAGACGCTCGGCGGCGGCGTGCCGCTCGCGGCGGTGATCACGAACGACGCGATCGAGGAAACCTGCCACGCGCGGCATTTCGCGTTCTACACGTCGCACGTATCCGATCCGCTGCCGGCGACCGTCGGGCTCGCGGTCTTGCAGACGATCGAGGAGGAGCGCCTGCTCGAGCGCAGCCGCGAGATGGGGGACTACCTCGCGTCGCGGCTTCGCGAGCTGCAGTCGCGCCACGAGGAGATCGGCGACGTGCGCGGCATGGGACTTCTGCGCGGCATCGAGCTCGTCAAGGATCGCGAGACCCGCGAGCCCTGGCACGAGCTCGGAGCGCTGACGACGACGCGCTGTTTGGAGCTCGGCTTGAGCATGAACATCCGACGCCGGCCCGAGCGCGGGTCGGTCTGGCGGATCGCGCCGCCGCTCACCGTTCTGCGCAAGGACATCGACGTCGCGGTCACCATTTTCGACCAGGCGTTGACCGAGATGAAAGCCGTCGTCGGCAAGCGCCGCGCGGCTGCGATGTAAACCAGGCGCCGCTTCGCGGCGTTCGTGCACAATGGCGCCTGTCGCGGGCGGCCGGAGGAGGCCGTCCCGGCAGGCACACCCCACGAATCCAGGAGGACATCATGCGTAACCGATGGCTTGCGATCGTCGCCTCGGCGCTTCTGCTTTGCGCCGTCACCAGCGCCACGAGGGCCGACGAACTGTCGGACATCAAGAAGAAGGGCGTGCTCGTGGTCGGCGTGAAGGCCGACTACCGTCCCTTCGGCTATCTCGACCCGTCGGGCAAGATCATCGGCTTCGAGCCCGAGCTCGCCGCGGATGTCGCGAAGCGTCTCGGCGTCAAGCTCGAGCTCGTACCGGTCGTTGCCTCGAACCGGATCCAGTTCCTGCAACAGGGCAAGATCGACTTGATGATCGCCACGATGAGCGACACGCCCGAGCGGCGCAAGATCGTCGACATCGTCGAGCCCGACTACTACGCGTCCGGCACCAACGTGATGGCGAAGAAATCGGAGAACCTGAAGAGCTGGGATCAGCTGCGCGGAAAGAAGGTGTGCCTGATCCAGGGCTCGTTCTACAACAAGGAGCTGCAGGAGAAGTACGGCGTCGAGGGCGTGGCGTTTCCGGGCACCGCCGAAGCCTACTCCGCGCTACGCAACGGCAATTGCGTCGCGTTCGCGTACGACGACACCGCGATCACCGGCGAGCTGACGAAGGCCGAGTGGAAGGACTACGAAATGCCGCTCGACTCGATCCTGATTCAGCCGTGGGGGCTCGCGGTCAAGCAGGGTGCAAAGGATTTCGCCGACTTCATGTCGAAGACGGTGACCGACTGGCATAAGAGCGGCTTCATCCAGCAGCTCGAGAAGCAGTACGGCATCAAGCCGACGAAGTTCGCGCAGGAAATGCACGACAAGTACGCGAAGTAGCGCCGGCCTGCCGAAAACGCAGGCCCGATGCAGCCGGTCTGGGACTGGTTCCGGTGGCTCAACCAGGCCACCGGAATCAACCTGACGATCCTGTACGACGCGTTCGATCGCGGCCGCTTCGCGCACGGCTTCCTGCTGACGATCGAGCTGTCGGTCGTCTGCATTGTCCTGTCCGTCGTCATCGGCATCGTCGGCGCATGGATCCAGGGCTCGCGCCGCCGGATCCTGCGGACGATCGTGCATGGGTACATCCAGGCGTTCCGCAACACGCCGCCGCTGGTGCAGCTCTACTTCTTCTACTTCGGCCTCGGCAGCCTGCTCAAGGGTGTCACCGGCCCGTACGTGACGAACGTCACGTGGGCGATCGTATCGCTGTCGTTCTTCGCGGGAGCGTTCAACGTCGAGATCTTCCGTTCCGGCATCGAGGCCGTACCGCGCACGACGATCGAAGCCGCCGAGTCGCTCGGCTTCAGCCGGCTTTCGACGTACCTGCGGATCGTGTTTCCGCTGGCGTTCCGGATCAGCCTGCCGGCGCTCAACAACAACCTCGTGAATCTCGTCAAGACGACGACGCTCGCCTACGCGATCGCGGTACCGGAGATGCTGTACGTGTCGAGCCAGATCTGGTCCGACGAGCTCAACGTGCCGGTCATGATGAACGTCCTGCTGCTCGCCTACTTCTTCCTGGTCGGCGTGCTCGTCGTGCTGATGAACCGGTGGGAGCGGGCGATCAAGGTGCCGGGGTTCGGCGTATGACGGGACCGCGCCGGTGAAGCTTCACGCTTCGCAGGGAGCGGTGCTTGCCGGCGCCTTCGTGGTCGCCTGCGGCATCGCGCAGGCGCAGGCGGAGGCCGGCCAGCCCTCGATCTTCGAGACGATCTGGAAGTGGACGCCGCTGCTCGCGCGCGGCTTCGTCTTCAATCTTGCGATCAGCTTCGTCGCGATGGCGGTCGGCACGTTCGCCGGCCTGTTCCTCGGCTATGCCCAGATCTCGGTGCTGGCGCCCGTTGCGAAGCTCTCCAAGTTCGTGACGCACTTCTTTCGCAACGCGCCGTGGCTGGTACTGCTGTTCTATTGCATGTTCCTGCTGCCGTTCCAGGTGACGATCTTCGGCGTGACGATTCCGATACCGGACTGGACGAAGGCCACGCTCGGCCTCGCGCTGCCGGTGATGGCCAACGTATCCGAAATCGTTCGCGGCGCCATCCAGTCGATTCCCACCACACAGTGGGAAGCTTCGGCGTCGCTCGCATTCAACCGACGGCAGACGATGTGGATGATCATCTTCCCGCAATGCATCAAGCGGATGCTGCCGCCCTGGATGAATCTGTACGCGATCCTGACGATGTCGACGGTGCTCGCATCGATCGTCGGCGTCAACGAGATGATGACCCTGACGCAGCGCGCGCTGTCGGCCGAGAACCGGCCGGGGCTGCTGCTCGCCTTCTACAGCTACGTGCTCCTCTGGTTCTTCGTGTATTGCTACCCGATCGCGCGCTGGACGGTACGTCTCGAAGCGCGGTATGCGGTGAATCAGTGACCGAGCCGCGCTTGAGCGGCGAAGGGCCGCTCCGAGCCATTCATTCCGCCGGCGCGGGGGGCGGCGCAGCCGCGAAGCGCCGGGCGTGGGCGGGTCACACCATCGTGGAGGTGCATGACGTCCACCAGGCATTCGGGTCCTTCGAGGTGCTGAAGGGCATCACGTTCAGCGTGCCGAAGGGCGGCGTCGTCTGCATCATCGGTCCCTCGGGGTCGGGCAAGTCGACGCTGCTCCGCTGCATCAACGGACTCGTGGCGATCAACAGCGGCTCGATCCGCGTCGCCGACTTCCAGGTGGAAAAGCTCGTGACCGACCACGAGAAGATCGCGCTGCGGAAGGAAGTGTCGATGGTGTTCCAGCAGTACAACCTCTTCCCGCACAAGACCGCGCTCGAGAACGTGATGATGGCGCCAATCCACGTGCTGAAGGAGCCGCGCGACCAGGTGCGCGAGCGCGCACTCAAGCTTCTCGACAAGGTCGGGCTCGCCGCCAAGCGCGATGCCTACCCGGGGGAGCTGTCGGGCGGTCAGCAGCAGCGCGTCGCGATCGCGCGCTCGCTCGCGATGCGTCCGGAGGTGATGCTTTTCGACGAAGTGACGGCCGCCCTCGACCCGGAGACCGTGAAGGAGGTGCTCAACACGATCCGGGAGCTCGCCCGCGAGGGCATGACCTGCATCCTCGTCACGCACGAGATGCGCTTCGCGCGCGAGCTCGCCGACTGCGTGCTGTTCACCGACGGCGGCACGATCGTGGAGTCGGGGCCGCCGGCCGAATTGTTCGACCGGCCCCAGAAGGAACGCACGCGCGCCTTCCTGTCGCAGATCCTGTGAAGTATTCGATCTTCTCGCTGGTCGGCAACGCGCTGTCGGGCCACGCGCGCTGGCCGCGCGCGTGGCGAAGCGCCGAGCTGCGAAAGCATTACGACGTCGTCATCATCGGCGGCGGCGGACACGGCCTTGCCACCGCGTATTACCTGGCGAAGGAGCACGGCATCTGCAACGTGGCGGTGCTCGAGAAGGGGTGGCTCGGGCTCGGCAACACCGGCCGCAATACGACGATCGTCCGCTCGAACTACCACTTCGAGCCCAACGCGCATTTCTACGAATTTTCGCTGAAGCTGTGGGAACGGCTGTCGCAGACGCTCGATTTCAACGTGATGTACAGCGCGCGCGGGGTGCTGAACCTCGTGCACACGCCGGCGGACATCGACGCGGCGATGCGGCGGGGCAACGCGATGCGGCTGAACGGAATCGACGCGAAGTTCCTGTCGCGCGACGAGATCGCCGCGTGGATTCCCAATCTCGATTGCTCGGCGGACGCGCGCTTTCCGATTCTCGGCGGGTTGCTGCAGCCACGCGGCGGAACGGTGCGCCACGACGCGGTCGCCTGGGGCTACGCGCGCGCGGCCGACGCGCTCGGCGTCGACATCGTCGAGCGCTGCGAAGTGACGGGCCTGTCGATCGAAAACGGGGCGATCACCGGCGTGCGCACGACGCGCGGCGACGTCGGCGCGGGCAAGGTCGGCATTGCCGTCGCCGGCCATTCGTCGGTGGTTGCCGGCATGGCCGGCATCCGGCTTCCGATCGAATCGCACGTGCTGCAGGCGATGGTATCCGAACCGGTGAAGCCGGTGCTCGACACCGTCGTCACGTCCGGCGCCGTCCACTTCTACATCAGCCAGTCCGACAAGGGCGAGCTCGTGATGGGCGGCGACCTCGACTTCTACAACTCCTATGCGCAGCGCGGCAACCTGCCGCGCATCGAGGACGTCGTGAGCGCGTGCCTCGCGCTGTTTCCGAGCTTCGGACGCCTGCGGCTGATGCGCACGTGGGGCGGCGTCATGGACATGACGATGGACGGGAGCCCGATCATCGGCAAGCTGCCCGTCAGGCATCTCTACATGACAGGGGGTTGGTGCTATGGCGGCTTCAAGGCGACACCTGCCTCGGGCTACGTGCACGCGTGGACGATCGCCCACGACGAGCCGCATCCGCTCAACGCGGAATTCACGCTCGAGCGCTTCGCCGAAGGACGCACGATCGACGAGAAGGGCGCCGGCCCCTATCCATGGGCTCATTGACGACGGGTGCCGGCAGCCGCTTGGCGGCGTGCGCCGCAGAGCCGGCGCGATCACGCGGGACAGAGCGCCTCGCCAGTCACTCTGAGACACGAGGGTCGAGATGATGCTCATTCCATGCCCGTGGTGCGGGCCGCGCAACCAGATCGAGTTCACCTACGGCGGCGACGCGTCGCTGCGCCGGCCCGCGCCCGACGCGCCGGAAGCCGCATGGGCGGACTACGTTTACCTGCGCGACAACCCCTGCGGCCCGCACGACGAGCTCTGGTATCACGGCGCCGGATGCCGGAGCTGGTTCAAGGTTCGCCGCAACACGCGCACGCACGAAATCCTCGGCAGCTCGCCGATCGCCGAGGGCCTTTTGGCCGGCGATTCGCTCGCCGGCATCGACGAGCGAAGCCGATGACGCAAGCCTGGCGCCTTGCGAGCGGGGGCACGGCCATCGATCGCGCGCGACCGCTCGCCTTCGTCTACGACGGGCGACGCCACGGGGGCTTCGCAGGCGACACGCTCGCGTCGGCGCTGCTCGCGAACGGCGTTCATCGGGTTGCGCGAAGCTTCAAGTATCACCGCCCGCGCGGCATCGTGAGCGCCGGCGCCGAGGAGCCGAGCGCACTGGTGCAGCTCGGGACGGGCGCGAGGAGCGAGCCGAATACGCGCGCCACGACCGTCGAGCTCTCGGACGGTCTCGTCGCGTCGAGCCAGAACTGCTGGCCGTCGGTGCGCTTCGACGCCGGTGCCATTGCCGATCGGTTGTCGGCGCTGCTGCCGGCCGGCTTCTACTACAAGACGTTCAAGTGGCCGCCCACGCCCCGCGGGTGGATGCGTTACGAGCACTACATTCGCCGTGCGGCGGGCATGGGGCGTGCGGCCGATGCACCCGACCCCGATCGCTACGAGCACCAGTACGCGCATTGCGACGTTCTGGTGATCGGCGGCGGCATCGCGGGTCTTGCCGCGGCGCGCCGTGCCGCTGACGCGGGCGCGCGCGTCATCGTCTGCCAGCAGTCGCCGCGATTCGGGGGCGGCGCCGTCGACACCGACGGCACCCTGGAAGGGGAGCCGCTCGTACGCTACGTCGCCCGGATCGTGGAGGCGCTCGCCGGCAATCCCGACGTGACGTTGCTGCGTCGGACGACGGCGTTCGGCTACTACGACGACGACCTCGTCGGTGCGCTGGAGCGCATCGACGACGCGGACGATCGCGCGACACAGGATGCGATGGGGCCGCGACAGCGGATGTGGATGATCCGCGCGAAGGCGGTCGTGCTTGCCGCGGGTGCGATCGAGCGTCCGATCGCCTATGCGAACAACGATCTGCCGGGCACGATGCTCGCGCGTGCGGCTGCGATCTACGTGAGGCGCTTCGCGATCCGGCTCGGCACGCGCTGCGCCGTGTTCGCGAACAACGACAGCGCATACGACGCGGCGCTCACGCTGCAGCGATCCGGCGTCGCGGTCGCCGCGATCGTGGACGTTCGCGCGGACGCCGACATCGCGGAGACGGGACGTGCGCATGCGCGCGAGGCCGGCATTCCGATACGCGCATCGAGCGTCATCGTGCGGGCGCATGGACGACAACGCGTCGCGCGCGTCGACGTCGTCTCGCGCAACGGCGGCGACGCGGTGGCGCTCGATTGCGACCTCGTCACGGTATCGGGCGGCTTCAACCCGACCGTGCACCTGTTCTCGCAGGCACGCGGCACGCTCGCCTACGATCCGGCGACGGCGGCCTTCCTGCCCGACGCGTCGCCGATGGCGATCCATGCCGCGGGCGCGGTGAACGGACGCTTCAGCGTCGAGGCTGCGGTCGACGACGCCCAAGCGGCCGCCAGCGCCGCACTGGCGCGCGTCGGCCGCCAGGCGCGCGCCTTCGCGCCGGCGCGGCCGCGGAACGATCGCACGCGCGTCGATCCGTTGTGGTCGGTGCCCGCGCCACCGGGCGCGAAATCGTTCGTCGACCTGCAGAACGACGTGACGGTCGCCGACGTCGCGCTTGCCGACCGCGAAGGCTACCAGGCGGTCGAGCATCTGAAGCGCTACACGACGCTCGGCATGGGGACGGACCAGGGCAAGACGAGCAACGTGCTCGGCCTCGCCTTGATGAGCGAGCGGTTGGATCTGCCGATCCCGCAGGTCGGCACGACGACGTTCCGCCCGCCGTACACGCCGGTGACGCTCGGCGCGCTGCCCGGTCCGGCGACGGGCGCGCACGTCGAGCCCACGCGCTACTCGGCGATGCATGCATGGCACGCGGAGCGCGGCGCGCGCTTCGTCAACGCGGGCTTGTGGAAGCGTCCGCACTCGTATCCGCTCGCCGGTGAATCGGAAGACGATGCCGCGACGCGCGAGGCCCGCAACGTCCGCTCCAACGTCGGCGTCGTCGACGTCTCCACGCTCGGAAAGATCGAGCTGCAAGGCCGCGACGTGGCGCTCTTGCTGAATCGTCTGTACATCAACCGCTTCGATACGCTGCAGGTCGGCCGCTGCCGGTACGGCGTGATGCTGCGCGAGGATGGCTTCGTGCGCGACGACGGCACGACGTCCCGCCTGGACGAGACGCATTACCTGATGACGACGACGACCGCGAACGCCGTCGCCATCATGCAGACGATCGAGCGCCTTCTCACGATCGACTGGCCGGAGCTCGACGTTCACTCGACGTCGGTGACCGAGAACTGGGCGGCGGCCGCCTTGTCGGGCCCGAAGTCGCGCGAGCTGCTCGCGCAGGTCGTCGACATCGACGTCGGCAACGCGGCATTTCCGTTTCTCGGGGTGACGACGTGCCGTCTGCGCACGGCGGCGGGATCGATTCCTGCGCGACTCTTCCGGATGAGTTACTCGGGGGAGCTCGCCTACGAAGTGCACGTGCCCGCCGACCGCGGCCTCGCGATGTGGGAAGCACTCATCGACGCCGGAGTGCCGTTCGGCATCATGCCGTACGGCACCGAGGCGATGAACACGTTGCGCGTCGAGAAGGGCCACGTCGTGATCGGCGCCGAGATCGACGGCCGGACGACCGCGGCCGATCTCGGCATGGGCCGGCTCGTCAACCCGGACAAGTGGTGCATCGGCAAGCCGCTGCTGTTCCGGGCCGCCCTGAACGAGCCCGACCGCTGGCAGCTCGTCGGGCTCACCGCCAAGCACGGTGCGCCGATCCCGCGAGGCGCGAAGATCGTCGCCGATCCGGACCACGCATTGCCCAACCCGATGCTCGGGCACGTGACGTCGTGGTGCACGAGCCCGCACGTCGGCGCGTCGATCGCGCTGGCGCTCGTCGCCGGCGGGCGCGCGCGCCACGGCAATGCGCTGTGGGCAGTGTCGCCGCTGACCGGAGCGCGCGCGGAAGTGATCGTGGGACCGCCGGTGTTCGTCGATCCCGAAGGCATGCGGCTCCGGGGATGACATGACCGATCGCGTTAGCGCAAGCGGCGCGCACGACGCGCTCGAGATCGCCGAGCTCGTCTTCGGCCACGCGTGGAATGTGCGCGGCAATCCGCACCACCAGGCATTCGTGTCCGCCGCGCCGCGCCTGCTGGGCGTTCCGCTCCCGCAGAGGCCTCTGACGAGCGCGGGGACGAACGCGGTCACGCTGCTGTGGCTCGGACCACGGTCGTGGCTGCACGTCGGCGGCGAAGCCTCGCCGCAGGGCGACTACGAATCGGCGCGTCGCGCGGTGAACGCGGTCGGCGGCGCGCTCTTCGACGTCTCGGCGAGCTACGTCGGATGGCGCGTGTCCGGTGCGACGATCGCTCGGGTACTGAACCGCGCGTGTCCGCTCGATTTTCATCCGCGTGCATTCGAGCCGGGTCGATGCGCGCACAGCCTGCTCGGACACGTGACTGCGCTTTTTCACCGGCCGTACGACGAGCCGTCGTTCGTCGTGATGGTCGCGCGAAGCTTTGCCGCGGAGGCGTTGCACGTGCTCCGCGAGGCGGCGAAACCGGACGGTCATCGCCTGGGGGAGCCGACGGCATTCCCGACCGCGCGTTAGTGCGAGCCGGGTTCACCCCGGGCACAGCCGGTCCGCGAGCTCCTCGATGCTCGCCACCGCGACGTCGACGCTTGCGCCCGGTCGCACCTCGCCGCCGCCGTTGCCGAACTCGTCGGGCCGCGCGACGAACGCGGTGCGCAGTCCCAGGGCGGCGGCGGAAACGAGGTCCGACGTGTGCGCGGCCACCATCATCGCTTCGGCAGGTGTGCAGTCGAGCGCCGCCGCGGAGGCGAGGTAAACGGCCGCCTTCGGCTTGTAGTCGCGCGCGAATTCGGCCCCGAGTATCGCGTCGAAGGCAAAGCCGTTGCGCCGCGCGAGGTCGACCATCAGCGAAACGTTTCCGTTCGAGCACGGCGCGAGCTTGAAATGCCGACGCAGCCGGGCGAGACCGCTGGCCACGTCGGGCCATGCATCGAGGCGATGCCAGGCGAGGTTGAGCTCGGCGCGCGCCGTCGCGTCGAGATCGTCCAGGCCGAATCGGGGCAGGATCGCGTCGAGGTTTCGCCGGTGGAGCAGGTCGAGCGGGCGGAACGGCTCGCGTCCGGCACGGATCGCCTCCATCGACGGCTGGTACTGCGCGCGCCACGCGTCGGCGAATGCGAGAGCGTCGACGCTTGCTCCATGTCGCGCCGCGGTTGCGGCGACCTCGCGTGCGACCGCCGTTCGCCAGTCGACGAGCGTCCCGAAAACGTCGAACAGCAGCGCCTTGATCCGGTCCATCGGCTTCCTTGCATCTGCGCGGTCGCGGCACGTCTCGCGGACCGGCGGGTCTCGGAACCGACTAGAATGAATCGGTTGGCGAGGAGGCGCAACCATGCGCGAGATCGTTCCCGACGTGTTCACCTGGTCGCGGTTCTCCGAGCCGCACGGCTACGACTTCAACGGCTACCTCATCCGCGAGCCCGGCGGCAACTCGTGCATCGACCCCGTGCAGCCCGATGATGCGGACCTCGACGCGATCGAGCGCCTGGGCGTGGCGACGATCCTGCTCACGAACCGCAACCATTCGCGCGCTT